>DATGKJ010000199.1:0-17806 GCA_035294685.1 Terriglobia bacterium
GACAGCACGGCTGGCGAATTCGGCGTCAAGTTTCGCTCGGATATCGATGGATTCATCACGGGAATACGTTTTTATAAGAGTTCGGCGAACACCGGGACGCACGTGGGGCATCTGTGGACGAGCAATGGCACGCTTCTGGCCAGCGTGACTTTCACGAACGAAACCAGTTCCGGCTGGCAGCAGGCCACTTTTTCAAGTCCGGTGCGCATTACCGCGAATACCACCTACGTTGCTTCGTATTATGCTCCTTCCGGACACTATTCCGCAGACCTGGCTTACTTCACGAACACGATAGACATGTCCCCCTTGCACTTCCTGGCGAACAACCTGGATGGACCAAACGGCGTCTACAGCTACGGTTTCAGCTCCTTCCCGACTTCCACATACGATGCCAGCAATTACTGGGTGGATGTCATTTTCGTGCCGCTCAACGGGCCGGGCGCTCCGCCGCCTTCGCTAGGGGTTAATCCAACAGGTCTGAGCTTTGTGGCCTTCTATGGGCAGGGAAATCCGGCCAGCCAGCCACTGACGGTGAGCAACCTGGGTGGAAACACGCTGAACTGGACGGCTAGCGCCAACGTCTCGTGGCTCACGCTCTCTCCCGCTTCAGGAACGGCCCCGTCAACCATTACGGTGACGGCTAATACGGCAGGGCTTGCGCTTGGCACGTACAACGGAACGATCACGATTACCGCATCAGGCGCGAGTAACTCACCTCAAACCATATCCGTTACGCTCACGGTTGCCCAGGAGCTCTTTCTCTCGAATTTTGATGACGGAAGCATGCAGGGGTGGGCTATCTCGCCTTTGGGATTGGCGTCCAATTGGTCGGTGGTCAACAAGGCGCTTCAATATAACGGAGGCGGGCACACTCAGGTTTACGCCGGGAACTCGGCCTGGACGGATTACAGCTTCCAGGCTGACATTAAACTGTCAACCTTGAATGATTATCCCGGTGGAATACGAGGACGGGTGAATCCCTCGACAGGCGCCGCCTACACGGTTTGGCTCTATCCGGCGCAGGGTCTGATCAAGCTGTTTCGCACGGTCGCCTGGAATATCGACTCTGGCGCGACCCAATTGGGGCAAGGCTCGGTGACCTTCGATACGGTCAACTTCCATACCGTCAAGCTGACGTTTCAGGGCAGCCAGATCCAGGTGTTCTACGATGGACAGCAGGAAATCAATGTGACGGACGCAAGTTATGCGAGCGGCATGGTTGCCTTGGACGTCTCCAATCAAGTGGTGACATTCGATAACGCGCTGGCTGTGACAACCGCCTCTCCGCCTTCAAGTTCGCTGAACCTTTCGGCGAATTCCCTGAGTTTTTCGGCGAATTATCAGGGGCCCAATCCATCGCCTCAGACCGTTCAACTGACTTCGAGCGGCGGGTCGCTGGCCTGGACGGGCGTGAGCAGCGCCTCCTGGCTGAGCGTTTCGCCCACCAGTGGAGCAACGAGCAATAGCCTGCAAGTCTCGGTGAATTCCTCGACGCTGGCTGCGGGCAGCTATAGCGGCACGATTCAGGTGACCTCGCTCGGCGCGACAAACAGCCCCCAGTCGATTAACGTCAGCCTGAATGTGATCGTTCCGCCGCCGGCGATTGCCCTTGCGCCGTCCCTTTTCGATTTCTCCGCGACGGTGGGGCAACCCAGTCCGGCCTCGCAGACGCTGGCGGTGACGAATTCGGGCAGCGGAATCCTCTCATGGACAGCGACCAAAGACTCTTCCTGGCTCACGATCTCTCCGACGTCGGGATCGACCCCCGGATCGGCCAGCGTGGGCGCCAATATCACCGGATTATCACCCGGAGATTACAACGGTAATATTACAGTCTCCTCTTCCGGCGCCGTGAATTCGCCCCAGACCGTCCCTGTAAGCCTGCGGCTTCTGGCGCAAGATATGTCCGAGAATTTCAGCGACCTGGGTGTGGGGTGGATTCCGTCGCCGCTCGGACACGCGGGGGGCTGGAGCGCTTCCAACGGAGTCTATTCTTACAACGGCGGAGGGGAGACCCAATCCTGCGCAGGGAACGGAGCGTGGTCTGATTACACCTTTGACGCCAATATTCTGCTTTCTTCGCTCTCGAATTATCCGGGCGGAGTGCGCGCGCGCGTGAATCCGAGCACCGGAGCGGGCTATGCGGTCTGGCTGTACCCGGGGTCGGGTGTGGCGATTCTTTACAGAGTTCCGCAGTGGAATATTGACGGCGGTGGCACGACGATGCTGGCGCAGGCGGCAATACACTTTGACGATACAGCCTACCACGATCTCCGCATGGACTTTCGCGGCAGCCAGATCACCGTGTATTGGGATGGAAACTTCCTGATGAGCGCTACGGATAGCGCTTATTCGAGCGGCTTCGTATGCCTGGATGTATCCAATCAGCCAATTTCCTATAAGAACATTCAGGTTGCCGCTATTCAGACCCAGGTAGCTTTGGATGCTCCCTCGCCTTCCAGCCTGGTGTTCAGTTCGGCTCCGGGGCAGAGCCCGAGTTCACAGACCGTCAGCATCAGCGCGGGCGGCGCGGCAACCACCTGGGGTGTCACCACGAACGCTTCCTGGTTGACGGCAACGGCTTCGAATAGCTTGACTCCAGGGGTCGTTACGGTTTCAGCCAACGGCAGCGGGCTTTCGGAAGGGACTTACACCGGAAATGTCTCGGTTTTTGCCCCTGGGGCCAGGAACTCGCCGGTGGTCATTCCGGTGACGTTTGGCGTCAAGACCGCGGTGATGAACGTCACCGCGACGGGCCTGACGTTCTTTGGCGCGATAGGCCATAATCCCTCCAGCCAAACCATCAGCGTGGCTAATGCAGGGACAGGAAGCCTTTCCTGGACCGCCTCGGCCGATTCAAGCTGGATCGGGTTGAATCCAACCTCAGGAACTGCGCCTTCGACGATTACGGTGTCCCCGGATGTGTCGAGCCTTTCAGTGGGCCAATACAACGGGAATGTGACGGTGAGCTCGAACGATGTGGAAAACAGCCCTGCCACGGTTCCTGTATCTCTGCAAGTCGGCACATGGCTGTTCAGTGATGACTTCAGTTCCGGCTCGGCTAGTCAATGGACCCTATCGCCGATGGGTTCGGCGTCCAATTGGTCGGTCGTGAACGGCGCCTACACCTACAACGGCGCTGGAGCTTCGCAGTCCTGGGCAGGAAGCACATCGTGGAGCAATTATACGGTTGCGGTGGACTTCAAGCTCTCGTCACTCAGCGATTATCCCGGCGGCATTCGCGGGCGCCTCAACACCTCAACCGGAGCGGGGTACGGCGTCTGGATTTATCCCGCTGAAGGGATTCTGAAGCTCTTTGCTATCCCACAGTGGAATATTGACGGTGGCGGAACCACGCTCCTCGCCACCTCTTCAGCCGTCAAGATGGACACGAATTGGCATAACCTGCGCATCGTGATGCAAGGCTCTTCGATCAAGGTTTATTACGATAACGCGTTGGTGATGCAAGTGACCGACACGCGATACACGCAAGGCGTCGTGGCGCTTGACGTCTCAAACCAGCCTATCTCCTTTGACAATGTAGCGGTCATTGGCTTCTAAATGGATTGCCCCTGAGTCGTAAACGGATTCTGGCAGTCAATATCGTGGCCCTTAACATTCTATTCCTACATGCGGGTGACGACTGGATTCGGGGAAGCGAAATCGCGCTCCTCACGCTGTTTCAACGGCTCAGCCGCGAAAGGATCAGGCCGTTTCTGATCTGCAGCCATCGGACTCTTGGCGAGATAGCGCAGCGCGAAGGCGTTTCGACTGAAGTTTATCCCATCCCGCAATTCATCCTCGATCGGGGGTGCTCTCAACTGCCGGTTGCGAAGTGGGCTGCCGGGTTGAAAAAAATCCTGTCACTTGTAGAGAAATGGAACATTCAACTTTTGTACAGCAACGGTGGAAGCCCCTGCCAGCTTGCTTATTATGCAGGGAAAATCCGAAAACTTCCGGTGATCTGCCATGTGCATTGCCCCTACAGCAAGCGCTATATCCTGTTCTATCGATTCCACCGGGCGGACAAGGTGGTCTTTGTGAGTGAGGCGGTTCAACGGAAGGCCCAAAAGAAAGTGCGCTTTCGCAGTTCCTCTGAAGTGGTCTATTGCGGGATCGATGCCCAACGCTTCCGTCCGGCGCTGGAACGGCGGATGTCACTCCGTGAAGAGCTGTCACTGCCGCAGAACGCCTTTGTGTTTGGTCAAATATCCTCGCTGATCCCGAGGAAGGGGATTGATCTTCTCTTGCGGGCCTTTGCCCTTGTAGCCCGTGAGCACGATCATGCGCGCCTGGTTCTGGTTGGGGATGGGCCTCAGTCCGAAACCTATCTCGCATTAGCCAGGGAGCTTGGGATCGTTGAAAAAGTTCGGTTTGCCGGTTTCCAGCCTGACCCTCTTCCTTTTTATCAGCATGTGTTTGACGTTCACGTGCTCGCCTCGCGCAGCGAAGCGCTTCCCCTTTGTCTGATGGAGGCCGCCGCCTGCGGGCTTCCCAGCCTGGCGACCCGGGTGGATGGAATTCCGGAGGCCGTCATTGACAACGAGACAGGCTTTCTTTTTGAGAGGGAAGATTACCCGGCGTTGGCGGACAGAATGAAGGCGTTGATCTCCTCGCCGGCCCTGCTATCAAAGCTGGGCTGTGGAGCAAGGAAGCTCGCGGAACAAAAGTTCTCTCAGGATCGATACGTTGATTCAATCGATCGCATTATCGTGGAGCAAGCGGGCCTGGCGGAGCATAATCTCGCAGCGTCCAGGGCGGTGTCTGTACTGGGTTGAGATCGGATGTCCGAAGACAAGCCATTTGCGCGTGAGCATTGATCGGTAGCCTGGACAGACAGTTTCATTATACAGAAGCAGGTCGTTTTGAATGTTGACGGATGCTGAAATCGTAGAGAAGACCAACCTGGAACAGCCCCAGGCAACCGGCAGCGCTTTGCTGAACCTTGCGAAGGCGAGCCGGGCGGCTTTCGGCGGCAGACCCTATCTCTGGGTAACGGGGAATGCGCTCATCGTTAGCCTGTGGATATGGGCCGCATTCCTGAAAGACAGTAGGGCAGTGAGTGGTGGGCGGGTTTTGTTGGCTCTACTGGCGACTCTGATGGTTCTAAGTTTTTTGGGTTTGTACCGCGTCATCGTAACGGTTGCGGAATATTGCATTCATCTTGATCGCCGGGAAATCCTGCAGAGAGTGGCCTTGTGTTTCAACGCGGGCGTCATCTTCCTGCTTTTCCTGCCGGAATACCTTTTGGGGCACCAGGTTCCGGTCGTACGATCGCTGGTCCTTCTGGTTTCGGCAGGCTTGCTCTTCATGATCTGGATTGGGCTGTCGCTGCGCCCGGAGTCCAAGGCAACGGTTGATTCAGGCGTGCGGCCCAAGATGATTCTAGCCGCCTTCACATTGGCTTACTTTGCTCTTTGCGCCTACTTGGATATCCGCAAATTTAACTGCTTCGGATACATCGGTCAGGACCTGGCGTATATCACTCAGTGCTTTTACACCACTTTGCACGGCTATCTTTTCTACGGAAACGTCATTCAGGATGCTTATTATACCCACAGCGTGATGAGCGATTTTGCAGGGCACAACTCAGTGATCATGTTCTTCCTCCTGCCCGTTTATGGCTTGTTCCAATCGCCCATCACCCTGCTTTTGATTCGAAGCGCTTTGATGGCTTCGTGCGCGTGGCCCGTTTATTTGCTGGCGCGACGGAGGCTTTCTTCGGCGGTCTCGGCTGTTTTGGCGATCAGCTTTCTTTTGCTCCCGACCATCTTTTATGCCAGCCTCGACGTTCCTTATATCCTTTCGCTGGCGGCGTTTTTCCTGCTGTTTGCCTTCCACTTTTACTTTCAGGATCGATTCCTGCCCTTTCTCGTTTTTTCTGTTCTCTCGCTCTTTGTCCGAGAGGACCTGGTGTTTGCCATCTTCGGTTTCGGGCTGCTGGCTTTGTGGCATCGTCGCGGAACGAAATGGGCGGCTGTTCCGATGGGGCTCGCCACGTTCTGGGCCATCTTATCGTGGATCATTGTATTGCCGCATTTCATGCACGGCGCCAAATTTGTGGTGGGCCTCTGCTTTACCAACCTCGGGTCCACAAGAGCCGAAATGATCCGGAATGTTCTAACCCATCCGGTGGAGATGCTCGTCACACGAACGAACCTGACTTATCTCAAGCAACTGATCACACCGATGGGATGTGTGCTGTTCCTGGCCAGCCCGGTGGCGGCGCTGGCGTTGCCTTATATTGGAATTGACCTTCTGGGCGGAGCGGGGCCGTGCTGCACAACCCTGATTGTGAGCCACTACATGGTGCTGCCCGCAGTCATTCTGTTTGTTGCATTCGTTGCAAGTCTTGGCGAAGTCGGCCTGTGGCTGGCAAAAATCGGGATTGATCCTCGCCGGTTCTATCGGGCGATGGCCCCCTTGATCTTGTTCCTGACGCTCGCCACCATCGCTTTCTCCATCGGAGAGCGACAAATCAGTGAATTTCGCCCGCAGCCTTGGAACAATGAGGCGCGGCGGGTGGCGCATCTGATCCCAAAGCAGGCATCCGTCGCGGCGCCGCGTTACATGCTTCCTCTGCTCGCGAACCGGCTGTATCTGTTTCAGACTCATCTTCTGTTTCGTTACCACCACCCGAATCCGGAATACGTCATTATGGACCGGGGTTCGGATTCGGAACTTGATGGCTCAGGCACGAATCTGGATGAGCGCGAGGCAACGCGGGCGCTCCGCGACGAGCTCACGACGAGCCGCCAGTTTGAATTGATTTACCGGAGCGCGAACTTCCTCATCTTCAGGAACTTATCAAGTCCGCCAACGCCCATCTCGCGGCCCGCGGGCGCTCCGTAATCTTCATGGAAGAACTCAAGAGACTCTATCAAGATTCCTCGCATTACCTGGTAGGGCGCGTGTGTCTTTTGCTGTTGGGGTTTGTCTCGTTTCCCCTTTTCACACGCCTCTTTTCGGTGTCGCAATACGGCGTCATCAACCTGGTTTTCAAAGTGGTTCTGGCGGCAACGGTGCTCTCGAAACTGGGTATTCAGAATTCAGTCTTGAGGTTCTACGAAGAGCACGCGGTCTCTCGCGAGGGCAAGAGCTTGCGCCAGTACTATTCCACCCTATTCTTTGGGCCTCTGGGAATCGCGCTGGCGGTCACGGTGCTCTTCACGGTGGGCGTCGCCGTCATGCCACCCACGCTGGTTTCAGCGCCGATCAAGCGTCTGCTGATCTTTGCCTCTTTATTGATTGTGATCCGCTCGGTCTGGTCAATCCTGGCGGGCTTTTTGAGGGTTGAGGGCAAGACAAAAACTTACAACGTCTTTGACGTGCTCATTAAAGCGGAAACCATCGCGCTTATCTGCGTCCTGCTATTCATGTGGAAGCGCAGTGTGTGGTCGTTCTTTGCCGGAACGATTGCAGCAGAGGGAACGATTGCTCTCTTGGTAGTGGCCCTGTTGTTTCGGCGACGCATTTTAGCCCTCAAGGCGTTTGATACGAAGTTTATGCGGGTGGTTGTGGCGTTTGGATTGCCGCTTGTGGTCTATGAGCTTGCGAGCGTGATTCTGGATTCCGGAGACCGCGTGTTGGTGCAGTATTACCTGGGAGCGAAGGAACTGGGCTATTATTCGGCGGCTTACAATCTGTCTTATTACATCCAGGAGGCCCTGGGCTCTCCGCTGAATTTGGCCCTCGTGCCCCTTTACATGAAGTTATGGGTGACCAAGGGACGCGCAGAAACGCAGCGATTTCTAAGCGAAAGCTTTGATGTGTTCCTGATGATTGCCGTCGGCATCTGTGCGACCGTCGTGGTTACTTCGCGGGACGCCATTATCTTCCTGGCGTCAAGCAAGTTTCAGAGAGCCCATGAACTGCTGCCGATCCTGGTGATTGGAGTGATGCTCTATGCGTTGCACATCTTCCTGACCGCCGGATTGCTGATCTATAAGAGAACTCTGACGATGGCGCGGCAGGTGGTTTATGCCTGCGTTCTCAATATTCTGCTGAACGTGGTCTTGATCCCTCGAGTCGGACTTAAAGGCGCGGCCATTGCCACACTTGTGAGTTATGGCTTTCTGATTTTGCTGATGGCCCGAGCGTCGTTCCAGATCCTGCCGATTGGGATTCGCTTCCTGGGCTGCGCGAGTTATCTGGCGGCTGCGCTAGCTACATGGCTCCTGGTTTCGCGGATTCAGATGAAAACGGTCTTGTTCAGCCTGGCCGCTCGGGGGATTGCAAGCATGCTGGCCTACACTCTTCTGGTTTGCTTGCTCGACCGGCGGACGAGGATGCTGATAAAGCAATTGCTGCCGTGGCCTCGCGATCGTAGGACGGCTGAAGAAGCGATGCTGGCCGGAGCCATCTCCACTGCCAAAGATTTACCCTGAGTTTCAGGCTGCGAGAGTTTGCTGAGTTAGTAAGACGATGAGAATTCTGTTGATTACGGACTCGTTTTTGCCCCATGCAGGCGGATCGCGCGTCTACTACCACAATATTTACAAAAGCTGGGTTCAACAATTCCCTGATCAGGTGACGATTCTTACCAAAAAAGTCGGAGATTGGAAGGAATTTGACCGACGAGAAGCGTCCGAGTCACTGGAAATTATCCGGCGCTTTCGTCCTCTGCCGAACCTGAAAGCGTATCAACTTCCGAAGGTCATCTTTCCGGCTCTGGACGCGTTGAGGATATGCCGTCGGCAACAGCCGGATATGATTCACGCCGGTGACCTTTACCCTCCCGGCGTCATCGCGCTGGCGCTGAAGCGCTGGCTGGGGTTGCCGTACCTGATTTACTGCCATGGCGAGGAGATCACCCAGACGGAGCGGTATCGATATCAGCCGAGAGTCCGTAATGTGATCTACAAAGAGGCTAACGTGGTTGTGGCGGCGTGCGAGTTTGCCCGAAATCATCTTGTTCGGCTTGGAATTCCTGAAGGCCGAATCTGCAAGATTACGCCTGGGGTTGATTACGAGCAGTTTGCTCCGAGATCGCCCGATCCGGAACTGCTTAATCGGTTTTCACTTCGAGGCAAGAAGGTTCTGCTCACCGTCTCGAGGCTGTGGCCGCGCAAGGGGCATGAGGCGGTGATGCGGGCTATGGTCAGGATTCTTCCTGAAGTGCCTGATGTGCAATACCTCATTGTGGGGAAGGGACCCGAAGAGGGGAAGCTCCGCCAATTAGCCTCTGAGTTGGGTCTTACAGATCAGATTGTATTTGTCGGCTTTGTTCCCCAGGAGAAGCTTTCTGACTTCTACAACCTGTGTGATGTTTTTGTGATGGCAAACCGCGAGGAGGAAGAAAGCGGCGATATGGAAGGGTTCGGCATGGTGTTCCTTGAGGCGAATGCGGCGGGGAAACCCGTGATAGGCGGGAGATCCGGAGGAACAAGCGATTCCGTCCTGGATGGCGTAACCGGCTTGCTGGTTAACCCAGAGAGCGTGGATGAAATCGCGGGGGCTTTAAAAAGACTGTTAACGGATCCTGCTTTATGTCGCAAGTTGGGCGAGGCAGGCCTGGCCCGCGCCCGCCGGGAGTTTGGATGGAAAGAGAAAGCGCGGACTTTGCGTCAAGTGAGCCAAGGCGCAGCACAAGGAGATGCGCGGGAGACTGCGCCTGCGGTGAGCGTCGCTTCTGCGAATTCCGCCTGACGCTTAAAATCGGCCAGATTCTGCTTCGTCCATTCCCAAGAAAGTGAAATCCCAAATCAATCTGGAGCGCTCTGAGTGACCGGAGCCACGCCGGTGCTGGTGGTTGGCCTGCATCTGGGCCTTTCAGGCCACTACGCCTATTTGCTGGCCGCAGCAGGCATCGGGGCCTTTCTGGCATCGGTGTTCTGGAGGCCTTCCGTCGGCCTCTATCTTCTGGCTTTCACGCTTCCGATGCAAACCACGCGGTATAAGCTCCACGGCTTTCCGCTTGGAGATCAGTTCATTGACATCCTGGTGCTGGGGGTGACGCTGGGACTCCTGATTCATCACGGCAAAATCGAACTGAAAACGCCTCTCAGCGGCTATCTCCTCTTTTTCGGATTGTTCTGTTACCTCTCACTTTTTCAGGGTTCGTTCTATCTGGGAGCGCCGTTGCCGTTTCGCATTTCGGATCCGCGTTTTTCCAACTGGAAGAATTACGTGGAGATGTTCTATTTGTGCATCCTGACAGCCGACGTCATTCGCACCAAGAAACAGGCCAAGATTCTTCTGGTCGTAATGGCCTTGTCTTTGTTGCTGGTCAATCGAAGTTTTCATTCCACCATTGCCGGCCGTGATCTTTCGCACTTTTCCTACAGCGTGCGCGATGCAGGCGCGCTCGGGTATGCGGGCGAGAACGGGTTTGCGGCGTTTGAAGCGATGTATGCCGCTTTTCTGTTGGGTTTGTGGGTTTATCAAAAGAAGATCCTTCTTAAACTGGCGATCCTCGCTCTGGTTCTTACCTGTGTTTACTGCCTGCTTTACTCCTTTTCGCGGGAGTCTTATTTGGGATTTCTCGCCGCATTGGTTTTATTGGGTTTGTTCAAAGAGAGAAAGCTGCTGGTTCTGGTTGCCTTGTTGCTGATCACCTGGCAGGCGATCCTTCCGCGGTCGGTGCAAGAACGGATTCTGATGACTACCGAGAATACGCAATCCGGTCAGAAATTTGATTCATCGGCGGAGGCGCGCATTGAACTTTGGGAAGATGCCAAAGCGCTGTTCAGGCAGAATCCGGTGATCGGACTGGGGTTTGACACCTATGAGTTTTTAGGCCGGGTCGGGCCCTACCGGGATACTCACAACTACTACATGAAAGCGCTTTCCGAAACGGGGATCGTAGGAATCTTCTTATTTCTATGGCTGCTGAAGAAGATGTGGAAACTTGGCAACCGTCTTTTCAAGACGGCGGAGGACCCTTTCTGGCAATCGATGGGGCTGGGTTTCATGGCCTTGATGGGAAGTATTGTCGTGTTGAATTTTTTCGGAGATCGCTGGACGTATCAGCAGCTTGACGGCTGGATGTGGATTCTGCTGGGGTGCGTCATCAGGGGACTTTTCATTGTGGATGAGTCAGCGGAAGCGGAGGAAGTCTCCGAAGAGGAAGAGCCGGTCTCCTCGGATGCGCTCCCGGCAATGACCATCGTTTGAGACAGCAATATGGGCATAGCGCGAACGGGCAGCGCGGTCTGTCAATCGGATTTGCGGGCGTCTTTGTCTGCCAATCCTTCTTCGATGGGCAGCATCATGAGGGAAGTGGTCGGTGGTTCGGATCGGCCCCATATTCTTTTCCTGATTGATCAGTTATGCCACGCGGGGGGGGCGGAGCGCGCCCTGCTGCAAATCATCCGGCTGCTTCCGCGAAGCAAGTTTCGTTGCTCGCTGGCAACTTTCAAGATCAACCGACGTCAGCCTGCATTTGCGGATATTCCTTGCCCTGTCCATATCTTTCCGTTGCGCCGGACCTACGGCTGGAGCGGGCTTCGCGCTGCTGTCAGACTCTCGAAACTCATTCGCACGGAACGCGTACGTTTGGTCCATACATTCTTTGAAACTTCGGATATTTGGGGAGGGGCGGTGGCCAAGCTGAGCGGTTGTCCTCGGTTGATCTCGAGTCGCCGGGATATGGGGATTTTTCGTTCGGCCAGGCATCGCGTGGCTTACCGGCTGATGAATCCTCTGTTTGACTCTGTTTTGACCGTATCCGAGGAAGTGCGAAGGGCGGCGATTCACGAAGGCTTGCCGGCGAGTAAGGTGATCACTGTTCACAACGGGATAGAAGCGGAAAAGCTCATGCGCGCCCGTCCAGGCGATGGATGCGAGCTTCGCAACCGGCTGGGACTTGCAGAGTTTCCTCAGGTCATCGCGACGGTGGCCAACATTCGTCGGGTAAAAGGACTTGACGTTCTCATCCGGGCGATGGCCATTGTGCGCGAAGAGTATCCAGGCGCGTGTCTGGTTGTAGCCGGCGAGATTCTGGAACCCGAATATATGCGCGAATTACAGGAGTTGATCCGCGATCTGGACCTTGCGGAAAGGGTCAAGTTCCTCGGCGGGTCGGAGAATGTCTTTGCATTGCTTCGGGCAAGCGATGTCTTCTGCCTTTTATCGAGGAGTGAAGGATTCTCAAACGCCCTGATTGAAGCGATGGCGTGCGGCCTGCCTTGCGTGGCCACGCGAGTGGGCGGAAACGGCGAGGCGGTGGCGGATGGGGTAAGCGGATTTTTGGTTCCGCCTGACGATCCCGAGGCGGCAGCCCATCGGATATTGGCCGTTTTGCGCGATCCGGCCAAGTCGCGGCAGATGGGGCGGGCCGGCCAGTTGATTGTGAAGACCCGTTTCACGGCTCAGGCCATGATCGAGCGTCTGGTGGATGTCTACGATCATTTACTGCATTCCAGTGGGAATTAACATGACCGGTATTGCCGAGACAATCTTTTGGGTGTGCGCTGCGATCCTGATCTATGTTTATCTGGGTTATCCCTTGCTTCTGGCGCTCATTGCAGCCTTTGCCCGCCGGCCAGAGCCCGAACCTGACTATCTTCCCACTCTTTCAGTTCTGCTTTCTGCCTATAACGAAGAGGCGCATATCGGCCAGAAGATTGAGAGGACTCTGAAGCTCGATTATCCGGCTGACAAGTTAGAAGTGGTGGTGGTCTCGGATGGGTCGGTGGATCGGACGGATTCGATTGTGCGCTCGTTCCATGATTCGCGCGTGCGACTACTGCGAATCCCCTCGCGGCGAGGGAAGACGAACGCCCAGAACGAAGGGGTCAGAATCTGCCGGGGCGAGATCGTTGTCTTCTCGGATGCGACCACACTCTATCACTCGCAGGCGTTGCGGCATCTTGCCAGCAATTACCGGGACCCCCGGGTGGGAGCGGTTAGCGGACGTTATCAATACTTCGATCCGGCCGGGCAGTCGCCCACCGGGTTAGGTTCCATCGCCTTTTGGAATTACGAGAACCTCATCAAGACGTTTCAATCGAAGATCAAAACCATTACCGGCTGTTGCGGTTGCATCTATTCGGTCCGCCGGCGCCTTTACACGCCTCTCCCCAACGATATCATCAGCGATCTGGTGCAGCCCCTGAAGGTGATTCTGAAAGGGCATCGAGTGATTTTTGAAAGGCGCGCGCTAGCCTACGAAGAAACCACCCAATCGGCGCAGGAAGAATTCTCCATGCGGGTGCGCGTGGTGACGCGCGGCATGCGCGGACTTTTAAGCGTCCCGGATCTGCTGAAGCCATGGGAATGGCCGTGGGAGTCTTTTCAACTCATCTCTCACAAGGTCCTGAGATGGTTAGTTCCTTTTTTCCTGATTGGGCTTTTCGTGACAAGCGCGGTTCTTTGGAGCCAGCCGATCTTCAAGCTGTTCTTCCTTGCGCAGGCTTTGTTCTATTTGACGGCGATTCTTTCAATCTTCGTTCCGGCGCATCGTCGGTGGAAACCCTTTGCGATGCCCTTATATTTCTGCACCCTCAATACGGCGGCTCTCGTGAGCCTTCTCGAAGTGTGTCGGGGCAAAAAGTACGTCGTGTGGGAGACCGTGCGCAGTGAAAGATAAATTGAAAATCGAATTCATCACCGACGATAATCCGCTCTATGTTTTGCCGTTTTTCGAGGAGTTCCTTCGGCATTATGCGGAGGAATTTGAGATTCTTCGGGTGTCGCGCTGCCGCTCCATGGGTAAACGATCAAGAATAAAGCTCATCCGAGGATTGGCTTGCCTTTATGGGTTTACAGGGTTCCTTCGACTCTCCGCGCGGCTCCTGGCCTCGCGAGCTTCAGGCCTCCTGCCTTTCAGCCGCCGAGCGGGGAGCGCCCATTCGCTCTCTCAGTTGTGCCGGAACTATTCCATTCCGTGCGAGAAGACGGAGAATCCTAACCGTCCGAAATTCGTGGAAAGAATCAAAAGAGAGGCTCCTGATCTGCTGATCTCGGTCGCCTGTCCGTATATCTTAAAGGAATCCTTGCTGGCGGCTCCCAGGCTCGGCTGCCTCAACATTCACCACGCGCCTCTTCCGCGTTATCGAGGAATGATGCCGACTTTCTGGCAGATGTTCCACCGTGAGACGAAAGTGGGCCTGACCATTCACTGGATGGATGCGAAGATTGATGAAGGCAGGGCTGTCCTGCAAAGCGCGTTGGAGATCGCGCCTCAGGAGACTCTCGATCATCTGATTCGGCGCTCGAAACGCCACGGAGCTCACTGCATGGCGCAGGCGCTCAGGAAGATTGCCTCCCAGACTCAGACCGTCGTCACTCTGGATCAGAGCCAAGCCAGCTATTTCAGCTTTCCGACCCTTGAAGAAATGCGCGAGTTTCGCCGGCGAGGGCTTCGAGCGATCTAAAACTTCCGGGGCGTTTTTGATCGTCGCTGCGCGGAGGCGCACCATTTTTGAAACAGCGCATCCATGATGGGCAACCCTAAAGCGCGAAAGCTTTTTTCCGTGATTGCTCCGCTTTGGAACGAGGAGGCTGGCGTCGCTCAACTCCACGAGAAACTGAGTCGTCTTCGATGGCGACTGAAGCCTGTGGCGGATTTGGAATTCATTCTGGTGGATGACGGGAGCTCAGACCGGACCCGACAGAATTTACACTCGCTCTTCGGCGGTGACCCGCTCGCGCGCATTTTGGTTCACCCCCAAAATCGCGGCCTTGGAGCGGCGATGCGCACCGGTTTTGAGAATGCCGGCGGTGAGATTGTTTGCACCATCGATGCGGATTGCAGTTACGAGCCGGAAGGCCTTTTGCGGTTGATTGAGACCATGGAACGGACGGGCGCCGACGTCGTTACGGCTTCACCCTATCACCCCGAAGGCCGGGTGGAAGGCGTTGCGGGCTGGCGGATTGTCCTGAGCAAGGGCTGCTCCTGGTTTTACCGGTGGGTTTCAGGGGCGCGCCTTCACACGTTTACCAGCGTTTTCCGGGCTTATCGGCCGCGGGTGATCAAGGAACTGAAGTTCGAGGCGGATGGGTTTCTTTCCGCAGCCGAGATTGCGATCCGAGCGGCGCAGCAGGGGTTTGTGATCGCGGAGACTCCCATGACGTTGCGGGCGCGCAGTGTGGGCGTCTCGAAAATGAAAATCTTTCGAACGATAGCCTCGCATCTGGGATTGATGCGATCTCTTGTGATGCAAAGGTTGAGTTCGCGCAGTGTGGGTCCGATGGAGATGACGACAGTGACTCGGCCCGCATGGCCCAAGAGCGAAGCCTGACCCGGAGCACCTCTCCTTTTCCCAAGATACATATTTCCCTGATTACAAATTGCAGCGCTTCCACTCATGAGCGGGGGTGCGCTCAACATACAATCCGGCGCTACAAAAAAGGCGGTTTTGCCATGTCATCCACGACAGCCATCAATTTGGTTAAGCCGAGAGGCTTTTTGCACTCTTCTGAACCGGAGCGAAGAGCGATGCGCCGCCGGCAGGCAGAGAAAGAGATTTGCATTGTCTTCGGCACGCGACCTGAAGCGATCAAGCTCGCGCCAGTCATCCAACAGCTCGAGGCGTGGGGGAAGCCGTTCAGGGCCGTCATCGTCAATACCGGACAGCATCGCGAGTTGCTTTCTCCCTACGTCCGGTTATTTGGCATCCCGATCCATTACGACCTTCAAATCATGGAGCCAAACCAGACTCTCAATACGGTTTGCTCGCGAGTGCTGGCTTCTCTGGATCGCATCATGGCTGCCGAAAATCCCGACTTCGTCCTTTTTCAGGGGGATACGACGACGGCCATGGCGGCAGCGATGGCGGCTTTTCATCGGCGCATTCCCTCGGGCCACGTCGAGGCTGGTTTGCGATCTGGCAACCCGGAAAGCCCATACCCCGAAGAGATGAACCGCCGCTTGATTACACAAATGGCCACCTACCATTTCGCGGCAACTTCTGGAAATCGCAACAATCTGCTGCGGGAAGGCATCGACAGCAGAAAAGTGTTTGTGACAGGGAATCCGGTTGTCGATTCGCTCCAGAAGATTCTCAAGGAGCGGAAGGCCTCCTCCAGTCTCGAAGAATTGGTTCGAGCAACGAAAGGACTGAAGCTGCTGGTCCTGACAACCCATCGGCGGGAAAGCTTTGGCGAAATGATGGCAGTGAACTTGAAAGCGCTTCGCGAGTTCGCAGACCGCCATAACGATGTGGCCCTTGTTTTTCCTGTCCATCCTAATCCTCATGTGTCCACCGTGGCCTCTGAGATCTTGTCATCGCATCCGAGAATCCATCTGATTTCACCGCTGGGCTACGATGATTTTATCCATCTGCTTTCTCATGCGTGGCTGATCGTTTCGGACTCAGGCGGAGTGCAGGAGGAAGCTCCGAGTCTTGGCAAGCCGTTGCTTATTCTGCGCGAGAACACGGAAAGGCCGGAGGCTGTTGAATCGGGCGTTGCGCGGCTGGTTGGAGGCAACTCCGAACGCCTCGCTCTGATGCTCGAGGAAGTTTATGCCGGCGGAACCTGGACCGAGGATGTGAAACGCGTCGAGAATCCTTTCGGCCGCGGCGACAGCGGTTTTCGCATCGTTCAGGCCATCGCCCGGGCACTTCACGTTTCCGCGGAGAAAAGCCCTTGGAAGTCCGGGGCGGCGGGCCTCGAAAGCAGATTTCCTGCTTCTGAGGAGGCAAGAGAGCCAGCCCCGGCGCTGCCTGTCTGAGCTTCCGCATGGGCGCCTTGCAGGTTCCGATGACCCAACATTTCAATTTGCATATTTCAAGAGGAGAATTCATGAACACTTTAACCCATTCTGAAGAAAGAATTTTGACGTTGCCGTCCGATCAGGATGCATCAGGCCGGACCTTGGGAGATGAGGAGCTTGACCTCCTGGGCGAAGCGATCCGCAGCGGGACTCTGACGAGCACCAAGGGAGCATTCGTGAAGACGCTCGAGAAGAGGTTTGCCGAGAAGCTCGGGGCAAGATATGTCCATGCTTGCGCCTCAGGAACCGCAGCCGTGCATACGGCGATTGCTGCCATTGATCCAGAGCCTGGGGATGAAATTATCACCAGTTCGATTACGGATATGGGCGCGCTTACTCCGATCATTTACCAGGGAGCCATTCCGGTTTTTGCGGAGGTTGATCCGAAGACCTGGAATGTGACGGCGCGCACCATTGAGCCTTGCTTGAGCGAACGCACGCGAGCCATTATCGCGACCCATCTTTTTGGCAACCCTTGTGAGATGGACGAAATCATGGAGTTGGCCAACAGCAGGAACATTCCGGTCATCGAAGATTGCGCTCAGGCTTTTGGCGCGCTCTCGAATGGACGCCCGGTCGGAACGATTGGCAGGATCGGATGCTTCAGCCTTCAGCAGGGCAAGCATATGACAACGGGGGAAGGCGGGCTGGTTTCAACCCAGGATGAGAGCCTGGCGCGGCTCATGTTCCTGTTTATCAATAAGGCGTGGGGATATGGCGATCCTAACCCCGACCACTATTTTCTGGCGTTGAATTACCGGATGAGCGAACTGCAAGGCGCCGTTGCTGTGGCTCAGCTTGAAAAACTCGATGGGGTGGTGGAGCAGCGTCGCGCGATGGCGGCTTTGCTGACGGAAAAGCTCAAGGGGCTGCCGGGGCTTGAAACGCCCTACGTCAACCCCCGCGATCGACACACTTACTGGAAGTACTGCCTCCGCATTGACGGCGATGAGATTCCGGGCGGCGCGGTCGGGTTGGCAAAGCTGCTGAAGGAGAAGGGCATCTCTTCTGCGCCGCGCTACATCCAGAAGCCGGCGTTTCGATGCGCCGTCTTTCAGGAGCAGAAGACATTCGGCAAGAGCCGTTTCCCATTCACTCTGGCGCGTCCTGAGGCGGTGGACTACAGCCCCTCGCATTTTCCTCTGA
>DATGKJ010000200.1:0-4146 GCA_035294685.1 Terriglobia bacterium
CGTCAAGGAACAGATCAAGCCTTTCCAACCCCGCAAACCGGATGCACCGGATGGAACCTGGAGAATGGATCAGAAGGATGTGGACCGCGTTCAGGAATTCCGCAAATGTATCGAGTGCTTTCTGTGCCAGGACGTTTGCCACGTGCTGCGCAATCACCACCTGCACGATCAATTCGTTGGGCCGCGATTCTTTGTCTACACCGCGGCGCTTGAAATGCATCCTCTGGATGTGGAGGATCGACTTAAGGATCTAAGAAAAACGCAGGGCATCGGCTTCTGCAACATCACCAAGTGTTGCACCAAGGTCTGCCCCGAAAGCATTCATATCACCGATAACGCCATTATCCCCTTGAAAGAGCGCGTGGTGGACCAGTTCTACGATCCGCTGAAGAAGCTGTTTCGAGTTTTCCAGGGAGACAAGTAACACAACACGGCGCAGCAGGCCGCATCTTCTTTTCTCGAAACAGCATCCAATCGAGCAGCAAGGAGGTCGCTCGTGCAGCCTACGGAGATTTCGGCGGTCGATAAAGGTAAAGAGATTGCAGCCCGTCAACAAGCTGTTGCGGGCGAGAAAAAAGGGTTCTTTCTGATTTCGCTTCTGGCGGGGCTTCTGGCAGGGCTCTGCTGTTTCACGCCCATCGTGCTCATCCTGCTGGGTTTGGCGACGCTTTCCGCAGCGACGAGCTTAGGCAATGTGCTCTATGGGAGCTATGCCTGGTATTTCCGCGCCGGAGCGCTCGTTTTTCTTGCCTTGGCGCTGTGGTTCTACTTTCGCCGTCAAGGCATCTGCACGCTCGATCAGGCCCGGCGGCAACGCAACCGGATTATCAACACGTCCCTGATTGTCCTGATTTTTGCGATCGGCGTTTACATCATCTGGACCTACATCATCGTCCAGTATTGGGGCATTGCGGAAGGGTTACCTTGGGCTCAGTATGACGAAAGCTGGGCCATTCCGGCGGCGGCCATCGTGCTTGGGATTGGCGTCCTCTTCTACGTTCTCCGATTTCGCCGATCGGGAAAGGTTTAAACAGCCGATCCGCCGGGGCGTTCCGCGAGGGAAGCGCCCCGCAGCAGCCCGAGCTTTAAGGATTGCTTCGGGTAATTGTAATCGGTTGGTTTAAAACAAAGCGAAGGGGCGTTTCGGCTGATAGCACAATTTGTTTCTTGCCTGTAAACGCCGCGCCCGCCGTCCCAGCGCCTGCCCCAACCGCCGCGCCAATTGCGGCGCCTTTGCCCTTGCCGGCAAGTGCGCCGATTAAAGCGCCCACGCCGGCGCCGCCTCCAATCATTTCCGCATTGCGCTTGGTTCGCGATTGAGCCTTGGCGCTCCATGCATCGGTTGAAATGGGAATGCTCTCGCCGCCCGTGGGCCTCAATGCCGTGAGCGTCAGAGAAAGCGCGGCAGGATGATGCAGCCTTCCGCCGCGGTCCACGCCTGTCACCTGGCCGCTCACCGCGCTTCCGGCGGGCACGACCACAACCCCATCTGCCGTCAGAGGCGATGACAACGTGCCATCAAAAGTCGAGCCAGCGGTGGCGGTGCCGCTGCTGATCGCCTCATTCAGCCGGATGTGCAAAGTGGTTCCGGCTGGGATGGTATACGTCTTGACCTGAGGCGCGCTGGCTTCTTTTGCCTCCCGATGACGCGCGCCCTCCCGAGCCGCTTGACCTGCGGCGTTGGCCCCCGATTGCGGTTGTTGCGATTGGGCTGCCTCCTGGCTGGCCGTCTGTTGATTTTTCGATCCGCAACTCATCAAAAGCAACAGCAGCAACGCCACGGCTGCTGCTATGAAAGGTTGTCTTTTCATACGAGAACTCCTCCTTATTAAGGACGTCGATAACTTACCAGTAAAGAAGTAAGGAACACCACCTCTTTATCGCAAGCCGAAACCTGAATGGCAGACCAAGTCTTCCTGATTCCTCTGCAAAGTATCGCAAAGTTAAGAGCGCGTCAAGTTGACAGGCATTTGATTCCAATGGATGATCCTTCTGAAGGAAGTCCAATACCGCCATGAGCGAATCCTGCGATACATTCAACAGCACAAGGCTCGGTTGGCTTCGCGGGCTGTCCTGGCGGATTTGCGCTACGCCGAGGAATTGCAATGCAGACCTGCGGGCAGAAGAGCAGTCGAAACCAAAAGGCGCATAATCAGCCTGTACGCTCCCGGATAAGCGGCGTAGCTGGCGATAAAGAAAGAATGAATAAGGAGGTATCCATCGATGGAAGTCCTGAAACCTCAGGAAGTAGAGTTTAGCCGCTGGCTTTCGGTCTGGCTGGGAAAATTGCTGCTTGTCCTGCTCGCCGCAGTTCTGCCCGGCCTCGCGCAACAGAATACAGGAACTATCCTTGGAACCATCCTCGATCCGTCGGGCGCCGTCATTCCTGGGGCGACGGTCGTGGTTGAGAATCAGGGCACGGGGCACGCCCTGAAATTGACGACTAACTCCACAGGCAATTTCTTCGCTCCTGAGCTTCCCGTAGGAGTTTACAGCGTGAGCGCCTCCCACACAGGTTTCCGAACGGAAGTGCGCAAGAACATTGCCCTGGCGGTGTCAGACCGGTTGCGGTTGACGATTACGCTTCAGCCCGGAGAAGCGCTGCAAACCGTGACCGTCTCAGGCGGAGCGCCCATTGTGGACACCGCCTCGACAACACTCGGGCGTGTTGTGGTGACTCTTGAGGCTCAGGACCTTCCCACCAACGGGCGTGACCTGAGCCAATTATTGGAGTTGGTGCCGGGTGTGAACCTGCAGGGCGGTCCCGGAAGCATTTCAGGTCAGAGCCTGTTCTCAAACGGCGGAGATACCATTCACCTGCTGATTGACGGCGCCGATGCGAGCCGCGTGGACTACAATCTGCTGGATAACACCTACGGGTCAAGCCAGAACCGCATTTCGCGGACAAGCATCGAAAACGTTCAGGAATTCCGGGTTTATGAGAATTCCTTCTCTGCCGAATTCGGCGACACGCTGGGTGGCGTGGTCAACATCATCACAAAGTCCGGAACCAATGAATATCATGGGGATGCGTTTGAATTTTTCCGCAACAGTTCCCTCGACGCGCGCAATTATTTTGATCCCGCCCCGCAGTTCAAGCCTCCCTTTAACCTGAACCAGTTTGGCGGCAGCCTGGGCGGGCCCATCAAGCGCAACAAATTGTTCTTTTTCGGAAACTATGAGGGCATTCGCCAGCGGACGGGAGTTTCTTTACTTACTTTTGTGCCCACGGCGGCTTTTCGTCAGACTGTGAATCCGGCTGTGCTGCCAGCCCTCAATATGCTCCCCCTGCCCAACGGCCCCGTCTCTCCGACCAATCCGGATGTGGCTCTTTATTCCGCGCAAAAGTCGAACTTTCTGGATGAGGACACGGCCGCCGCAAAGCTGAACTATAATTTAACCCCTTCAAAGCGCCTGGACTTTCGCTACAGCATCGATGATTCCCTGACGAAAAGCGTTTTTGGCGTCGCCCAGGGGCAGATTGCGCCTTCTTATGGGTTGAACCAGAACGCCAAGCTCACTTATACGGATAATCTCTCGCCGCATTGGCTGAATGAGGCTGGCGTGGCTTTCAATCGGATTCACATCGATCCGCGCTCCTCCATCGATCCGGCGATCATCAATTTCCCCATCGTCGGCATCATCGGGGTTGCGGGCGTGGGGCCGCATATTTTTGACCTTCGTGTGGCGAATAACTCCTTCTCTTATCTCGACACTGCTTCTTATGTGCAAGGCCGGCAGGAAGTGAAGTTCGGCGCTCAGATTATCCGCAACCAGGACAACAAGGCCCTGGACTTTCAGGAAACCGAGACCTATCTGAGCCTGCAGGATTTTGCGAACAACCGGCCCTTCGCCGTGGGCACCCTAGGGCAGCCTCGCGCCGGCATGCGCAACACGTACTACAACTTTTTCGCTCAGGACGATATTCAGGCCACTCAGAATCTCACCGTCAACATAGGCTTGCGATATCAATACGACACGTCGCCATCGGAATCCCACCGCCGGGCGGCAAACTTCAACCTGAATACCGGCAAGCTCGATGTCGCAGGGTCGCCCATTATCAATGCGCCCGCGCTCGATTTCGCGCCCCGCGTGGGGCTGGCTTACTCCCCGTTCCGTTCCAACCGCACCGTGCTGAGAGCCGGG
>DATGKJ010000201.1:0-4797 GCA_035294685.1 Terriglobia bacterium
TCACGTCATCTTAAGAGAACGCCCAAGGTGCGTCAACCTGTTCCCGGGCGTTGGGTTCAGAAATATTATTTGCAGGGCGGGCTGAGCTATACTTGCGATTCGGCTTTGAATCGTATTTATCCATGGGATGGATCGCTGCAAGGACGCCCCGTTAAGGGGGAACGAAATTCTGTTTTTTTGCGGTTGGGGGTGCTTACGACCACCCTCGTGAAAATGACGCTGTGGCTTGAAAAAATCCCTTTGAAGCGTCAAAGACAATTTGGGGAAGGAGACAAAACAGGAGTCCATGCAAAATCTTACGATAGGCATCGATGTGGGCGGCACGAAAATTGCGGGCGGCATTGTTACGGCCAAGGGGCGATTGCTGAAATCGTGGGTCGTGCCCACCAGGGCTCACGATGGAGTCAAGACGAGTTTCCTCCAGGTGCGGCGGCTCATTGAGCGATTGATTGCCGAGGCGGGCGGAAAGCACAACATTGCTGGAATCGGCCTGTGCGCCCCGGGAACGCTCGATCCCAAAACAGGATTTGTAATTAATGCCCCCAACTTGCCGGGATGGGAGCATCTGAAGCTGGCTCATGAGTTGGAGCGGGTTTTCAATCTTCCCGCGCGCGTCGAAAATGACGCCAACGCCGCAGGGCTGGCCGAAGTATTATTCGGCGCCGCTGTGGGACACCGCAACGTTTTCTATGTGACGGTTTCGACCGGCATTGGCACGGGCATCATCATCGACCGGCGGATTTACCACGGCAGCCGTGGGGTGGCCGGTGAGGGAGGCCATGTTTCGATTGACTACAAGAGCCCTTATCGTTGCGGATGCGGCACTTTGGGTTGCATTGAAGCTCTGGCTTCGGGACCCGCCATGGTTCGCCGCGCCCGGGTCCGACTTGTGCAGGAATATACCCGCCCCAGCCTGCTGCGCACCATGAGCCGCGGCCAGATGAAGCTGATTTCACCTGAAATGATTTCCGAAGCTGCCCGGAAAGGTGACGCCATTGCGAAATCCATCCTGGACGAAACGGGATTCTACCTGGGGGTCTGGCTGGGCGGCATGATCACTCTGCTGGATCCAAGCGCGGTGGTTATGGGCGGAGGTGTGGCTCGAATTGGCAAGCCGCTCTTCAGCAAAATCCGCGAGGCGATCCGTCACTATACGCTCAATCCGGCGATGGCCGCTAGAATTCCGATCCTTCCCGCCAAGCTTCAGGAGAATGTGGGAGTCTACGGCGCAGCCAGCCTTTTCCTGCCCGCCGGCGAAGCAGCCGAGAACCCTCTTTAGCCGGGCGTCTGGTTTGGCTCATCCTGTAAATTGCAGCGGTGATCTGCGCTAGCCAGCGCCGATGGCCTACCGCTTCTGCGGCTAAATGAAGAGTGCGGGCGATACATGGAAGAATTTGGCGAGTTTCTTGGCTTGTTCCTTGCTCGGCTCTCTTTTCCCGTTCAGGATTTCGGATAAGTGGCTTTTTGAGCCGAGCGCCTCCACAAGGTCTCGCTGTCGAAGCCCCCGTTGCTCCATAAGAAATTGAATGATCTTACCTGGCTTGGATGGCTTTAAGGTGTAGCGTTCTCGTTCATACCGCTCAACCAAGATGGATATCATTTCGAGAAGCGAGGTCTCTTCCGGGGATAGGTTATCCTCGCCGCGCTCCATGAACTCTTCGATTTTCTCGATCATGCGATCGTAATCTGCTTCACTGTGGATAGGCTGCGGTTGTGTCTCAGCCAAAAGTCTTCCGTAGGTTGCTGCATTGCAAATCCCCGTGCTCATGACCTTTTCCAACCTCCTCTGTCATATTGCGAGTGCGTCAACACCTCGCGGACTAGAAGCGTTCTGACTCGAAAGTTTACATCGGCGATCAGCCGGTACTTGTTTCCGCCAATGTTGAATACCAGGCGAGAATCGACCATATCGGCGGTGGGAAAGACCTGCCTCAACTCCGCAAAATTGTTCCACTCCCGACTTGATACCACGCGATACCAGTTATCGAGAGATGAACGCGCGTCCGCATGGTCTCGTTTGAACTTCTCCATCACCTTCCGGCCAATGATCCGCATTCGCGCTCCACAAGCTTACGTTCCCATATCGGGAACCCGTTGTCAACTTTTTGGTGCCGCTAAGTGTGCGACCGATCGATATCGATTGGCCGACTTCCTACAGGGGATTACAAATCATAGTGCACTATTTGCTGTAGCGGCGCTGTCCTCAGCGCCGAAAGACGCCGGTGGGGACACCGGCGCTACAGAAGAAGTCGTCACTATAATTTGTAATCCTCAATTAGAAACAACAGACGCTTCTCCGCGTCACGAGTTGCTACAGAATGCCTATTAAGTCTATGCTGCGCAAGCAGGTTATGCCTTGTTCGGTTGCTTCGTGTTATTCTCGTTTTCCAAAAAGGTCAGGAACAAACCCGACAATGTACTAAACTAAGAAGGGAATCTTCCTGCCCACCCCTCTGAAGGAGGCCTCATGGAATTTCTCAAAGAAAGCATCCTGGAACTGATCATCCAGACTTCGACGAATTTGCCGCCGGACGTGCGCCAGGCGATGGCCTGGGCTTTAAGGGCAGAGAAGCCTGAATCACAGTCCGGACAGGCGCTGAGCATCATCGGCGAGAATATCGACCTTGCTTATGAGAACGAAGGGGCCATTTGTCAGGATACGGGGTTCCCGACCTTCGAGATCAAAACGCCTGTGGGCGTCAATCAAATCACCATCAGGCGGCAGATTCTCGAGGCGGTTCGTGAAGCAACAAGGCGCGGCAAGTTGCGGCCCAACTCGGTAGACTCGCTGACCGGGAAAAATACCGGCGACAATCTCGGTTCGGAAATGCCGGTGATCCACTTCGAGCAGTGGGAGGAAGAGGATATCGAAGTCCGACTGATCCTCAAGGGCGGCGGGTGTGAGAACAAGAACATTCAATACTCCCTGCCTTGCGCGCTCGATCGCCTGGGCCGGGCGGATCGCGATCTTGAAGGGGTTCGCAAGTGCATTCTGCATGCGGTCTGGCAGGCGCAGGGGCAGGGATGCGCGCCGGGGGCGATTGGAGTCTGCATCGGCAGCGATCGGGCCCATGGCTATCATCTGGCCAAGCAGCAGCTTTTCCGCCCGCTTGATGATGTGAATCCGAATCCGGAACTCGCAAAGCTCGAAAAGGAGATCATGGAAGAGGCCAATAAAATCGGCGTGGGCGCGATGGGATTTGGCGGAAAGGCTTCGCTCATCGGCTGCAAAATCATGGCGGCCAATCGCCTGCCGGCAAGTTTCTTCGTTTCAGTCGCCTATGACTGCTGGGCGTTTCGCCGGCTCGGAGTCGTGCTGGATGCGCAAAGCGGGGCCATCAAAAAGTGGCTTTATCGTGATCCTGATCGGCCGGTCGAACGCCTGATCGCGCAAGGTTCAGGATTCAAACTGACAGGCCGCGAAGTGCGACTTGAACCTCCGCTCAGTGAAGAAAAGGCGCGCGCCCTGAAAGTTGGAGACGTTGTCCTCATCAACGGACCGCTGGTAACTGGCCGGGACGCCTTGCATCATTACTTGCTGCATCATGAGCCTCCTACGGACTTGCGCGGCGCCATTCTTTACCATTGCGGGCCGGTGATGCTTAAGGAAGAAACGCCTCCCCACCAGTGCTGGCGCGTGCTCGCCGCCGGCCCAACCACGAGCATCCGCGAGGAGCCTTACGAGGCGGATGTGATCCGCAAATATGGCTTGCGCGGCGTGATGGGCAAGGGCGGCATGGGCAAGAAGACGTTGGCGGCGCTGAAAGAATTCGGCGCGGTTTATCTCCATGCGATCGGCGGCGCTGCGCAATATTATGCCCGCTGCCTGCCTCGCGTCACGGGCGTAGACCTGCTCGATGAATTGGGCGTTCCTGAGGCGATGTGGCATCTGGAAGCGCGCGATTTCCCCGCGATCGTTACCATGGACGCCCACGGGAATTCCCTGCACGAAAATATTGCTGCTTCGACCGGCCTCGAGCTGGAAAAAGTGGGCGCGGGCGGTGGATAGGCGATAAGCGGCGAAATTGTTGCGTCAACTCGGCATGCAGCCTGCCGAAGTACGCCAGAAAATAGCGCAATATTGGAAGGCTTCCCAAAACGAAAGTGAAGACGATTCGGATCTCTCCTGAAAATAAGTTATACTAGCCCCACCTCGTATTTGAGGCATTGAGCCTGTGAAGAACTAAGCAAACTCTCCCCGATTCACGGCATTTCGAATTTAAATCCAAGTGTCAGGCGCTCAGGAATATCTCTGTGCCTGCAAAATTACTCTCGTCTGTAATCTTTGATTGGAATTTTGGAGACTTCTTTGTCTTCTATGGACGTCGCTTCCACAACCCGAAAAACGCCGACTTTCTGGGCCTCCGTACGCGAGGCGATCCACGGCTCGCAGCAGGACTTCACCGCCGGCAGCCTGGAGCGCGCCATCTTCCTGCTGGCCATCCCGATGGTGCTCGAGATGTTGCTGGAGTCTCTCTTTGCCGTCGTGGATGTGTTCTGGGTGGCGCGGCTGGGCGCCGACGCTGTGGCTACCATTGGCTTGTCCGAATCGCTCATGACCATCATCTACGCCGTCTGCATGGGGCTTGGCATGTCCACAACGGCCATGGTAGCGCGACGTGTGGGCGAAGAGGATTCCAATGGCGCAGCCATTGCGACCGTTCAGGCCGTTGGATTGGCGTTCATTTTGTGTTTGAGTTTTGGCGTGCCGGGCTGGATTTTCGGCCGGTCGTTTCTGCGCCTGATGGGCGCTTCGCCGGGCGTCCTTGCCGTAGGGTCGAGGTACACAAAAATTGT
>DATGKJ010000202.1:0-2631 GCA_035294685.1 Terriglobia bacterium
AACGGCAAGTTCAGAGACGTTTCAAGCTTAGCGGGGCCTGTATTTTCGGAGAAAATTGCGGGCCGGGGGTGCGCTTTCGGTGATTTCGATAATGACGGAACCGTGGATATTCTCGTCAATCCCATCAATGATACACCGCGACTTTTGAAGTGCTCGAATTCCCCGGGAAACCATTGGATCAGTCTGAAACTGATCGGGACGAAATCGAACCGCAGCGCGATTGGGGCCCGGGTGCGGTGCGTGACCGGCAATCATCAGCAACTGGATGAGGTGCGCAGCGGTGGAAGTTATATGTCTCAAAATGACCTGCGGATTCATTTCGGGTTGGGGAAGGCCAACCAGATCGATTTGCTGGAAATAAGCTGGCCCAGCGGGCATCTCGACCGTCTGACTGGCGTGAAACCCGACCAGTTCATGACCGTGCGCGAAGGCCAGACAGCCTAATCAGAAAGGCAAAAGGGAGCATTGTTTCATGCCGAAGCTCAGCGGAAAAGTGGTTGCAATTACGGGAGGGTGCGGCGATATCGGAATGGCCACGGCCAAGGTCTTTAGCCAAGAGGGCGCGACCGTGACGTTGCTGGATGTTGATCCGCCCAGGAGTTCACTCGGGAAGAAAGCTCGTGGCGCGCGGGGCGGCCTCAGCTACCTTTCCTGTGACGTAAGAGACCGCGCCTCGGTCGAGGCTGCTTTTGATCGAATATTCAGACAGCACAAAAGGCTGGACGTTGTCATTGCAAACGCTGGCATGGTGGCGAATGAACCCTTTCTTCAGATCACCAACGAGAACTGGAAAGCGACTCTTGACGTGAACCTGACAGGAGCATTTCATACCGCGCAGGCAGCGGCCCGCATCATGGCCAGGCAAAAGCCTGGGAAGAATGGAATTCGAGGGAAAGTTCTATTCACCGGAAGCTGGGTGCAGGAGATGCCGTGGCCTGAAGGCACTTCTTATATCGTGAGCAAGAGTGGAATCAAGATGATGGCCAAAACCATGGCGCAGGAATTGGCGAAGTTGAAAATTCTGGTGAATGTTCTTGCTCCTGGAATTGTGATGGCAGGACTGAGCAAGAAGATCTATGAGGCCAATCCAACCTTTCGCAAACGAGTGAGGCTTGCAATTCCGCTTGGCGAGATGCAAACGGCAGAGTCTGTGGCGCAAGGATTCTTATTTTTAGCCAGCGACGACTCCAATTACATGACGGGCGCCACGTTGTTGATGGACGGCGGCAACAGCCTGGTTCGGAGAGACTGAGCGCAGCATTTTTCAGCAAATGTTGGCTGCTTCGTGGAATTTACCCTGGATCAATGCTGGGATTCTTGGCTGCCTTGAAAATAGCCCGTAGCGCCGGCATCCCTTCGCTGCTGCGTTCAGGGCAGGCTTTGCCAGCCTCGTCTGGGGCCAGCTGGACGCTGGCTTTACAGTTTCATGCCATGTAGTGCGCCAAACACTCATGACTTCTGTGCTCAGAATGACAGACCGAGAGCTCAGCATGACTTATTCGCCTTTCCCCCATCTTTTGAGAGAAACCTTGACCCAAACGCGACAGGCTTGCCGAATCCAGGAGCCCAATCGATGAATAGCACAGGGGCAGGAAAGGTTGCCGTAATTACCGGAGGCAGCCACGGCCTGGGTCGCGCCGTGGCCAGGCGATTCGCCCGAGAAGGATTTAAAATCTGCGTTCTAGATATCGATCCAGTTGCCGCTCAGGAAGTGGTTAAGGAGCTTGATGAGCAAGGTTATCCCGCCATGTTTGCTCAGGCCGATGTCGCGGATATCGATTCAATCCAATCGGCGCTGGAGGCGTGTGTTCAGACGTTCTCGCGGATCGATATCCTCATTTGCAGCGCGGCTGTAGCGCCGGTAGCTCACTATCTTGAAGTTACTCCTGAAGAATGGGACCGCGCCTTTGCTGTCAATACCCGCGGCCTTTTCTTCTGCAACCAAAGGGCTGCGCGGCTGATGAGTAAAACAGGGGGCGGGCGCATCATCAATATCACTTCCCCTGCTTCTTATATGGGGCATGCATACTACACCGCTTACGCAGCCTCAAAGGCGGCCGTCGATAGCATCACGCGAAGCGGCGCGGTCGCTCTCGCCGAATACAACATTCGAGTGAACAGCCTGGCTCCCGGCCGCATGGATACCAAGATGCAAGAGGCGACGGAAAGGAAATGGGCAGAACTGGCGGGGCTGAATTATGACCAATTGGTTGAGAGTCGGACTCAATCCTTGCCGCTCAAGCGACGAACCACACCAGAGGAAATCGCTGAAGCCGTGCTCTTTCTGGCTGTTGATGCCTCCGATTACATGACAGGATCACGGTTGAATATTTCTGGCGGATTGGAGCTTTCTTGAGTGCGGTCTCCCTTTCTTTCCCGTTTATGAGACACCACCATCGTGCATAAGGACTGATTCGATGAAGATCACCAAAGTTGAGACGATCCGATATGGTCGGCAGCCTAACATCCTTTGGGTGCGCATTTACACCGACGAAGGGTTGATCGGTCTGGGTGAGACCTATTATTTGCCCGGCGCGGTTGAAGCCGTGGTGCACGATATGATCGCGGATTTCCTCCTGGGCTCAAGCCCCTTCGATGTGGAGCGCATCTGGGACAGTGTCTTTAGCTGGG
>DATGKJ010000203.1:0-4853 GCA_035294685.1 Terriglobia bacterium
CGCATCCGGAAAGGCTATGAAGCGGTGGTTCACGATCAGGCGCAGGTGCTTGCGCGCGTCTTGCGCGCGGCGTCACCCGAAGGCCGCGAGAACATCCTGAACGCCATGTGGGATTTCCACATTCGTCACTACGCGCTGCCCACGCTCAAACCCGGCCAAGTGGAGATCGGCTTGCCAAAAGTCCTTACTCAGTATGTGGAAGGCGTGCCGAACCTGGATCAGCCGGATTATGTCTATCCTCCCTATCGGGAGACGGCGGATTTCCGCTATGACCCGCACAACAGCTTTTACCAGACCCGCATCGGCAATGACAGCGAGTTGATCCACTTCTTCCGCAGTTCCGGCCCGCAACTGGAAGAGGCGCTGATCGATTGCCTCAAAGGCGCTGACAGCGACATGAAAATCGAAGTGCTGAAGGCGGGCAGCACGCTTGAAGGGGCCGGAGACCAGCGGTTTGCGCTTGCGGCGCTGAAGCTCTCCATGGACCCCAGCCCTGAGGTCCGGCAAACGGTGAGCTATGTCTATCAAGACGGCCAGCGCGGCGTGCTCAACATCAATTCTCCGGACATTCCGAATCCTGACCTGGTGAAGACTGTGGTCGAAATCCTGCGTCACGGCGATCCTGGCGCCCGCGCCGTGGTGCTGCCGCTGCTTGCCAGCCTGCCAGATGATTCACCCTGGACGCGGGAAAGCGAAGTGGCTGAAGCCGTTCAATCGCTGATCCAGCAGGTTCCGCGACCGAAGGATTACGCGCAGGCGCTGACGGCGGCTTCCTCCTTTGGAGGCCTGATCAGTAGTCCTCAGTTCCAGGATCGCGTGTTTCAGGGGCTCCATGATCCGGATACAGCCGTAGAGAAAGCGTCAGTGGATATTATCCTCGAACGTTTTCTCAATTCTCCCCAGGACGAGAAGCGGGTTGAAAATGCATTTTCTCAGATTGGGAGCCGGCAGCGCAGTATTCTGATCACCGAGGTGACCGACCCGAAATTTATGCGCCTCCGTGTGGGCACGGCAGGTCTCGGAGTTTCGCAGGATGCGGCGGGGCTGCTGGCCAATAAATACGCCTATGCGAAATACAAGACGCCTGACTTTCTGCAAAAATCCGTGGTCTTAAAGGCGGTGATCGCCAGCCTTTACGATCAGGACGCCAACGTGCGCGCATCAGCCCTTGATTTGCTGCGTCGCTACAAAGGCATTGAGAACATCCCGGATTTCCGGGCTGCCCTCAAGCGCCTGCAGAACGATCCCAATCCTCGCCTGCAATTGATTGCCGCCAATGTGCTCGGCGGCAAAAAACTGGCGGAGGCATTGAGCGACGTGAAGCCGGGTTCGGTGCTTGACTATGACTTCTTTGTGAAGCGCGTTGAGCCCATTCTGGCCCAGGCAGGACCGGACGGCAAGGCCTGTGTGATCTGCCACGCTTCCCATGCCATTTTCAAGCTCACGGGGCCTGACGAACAGGGCAAGTTCCTTCCCTCGATGAGCGAGCAGAATTATAAGTACGCCATGCGGGTGGTCGATATCAGCGACCCTCGGCATAGCCTGATTCTGGTGAAGCCTACCCACCCGGCGGAAAGCGGCGGGAACATCACGGATTACTATGCCTCACAACGGCGGGCAGAGGTGGAAGGGCAACGAGAATAGCTGGCAGTATAAGACTATCCTGGAATGGATCGAGGGGGCGAGACTCCAGACGGCTCAGAACAAATAATTGTACGCTCTCAAGCGCCCTTCGCTTGTCATTCTGACGCCGAGCGCAGCGAGGCGGAAGAATCCGCGCATTTCACTCAGGATACACTCAACGAGGAATCTCGCTCCGCCAATAAAAGACTTTACGAGATTCCTCGTCGCCAATGATTCCTTGAAATGACGCGATTACTGATTTCGAGCCACGACGCGAAATTCAAGTTGTGTGCCGGAATTGAGCCGCAGGTTGCCTCTGCGCGTGCTGAGGACTGAATTAAGCCCTGTTTGGGAGCTGGCCTGCGCCTCTGAATTCAAGTGAATGGCGCTGAGTGGCGTGGCCAATGTCGTGCTGGTACGGCTCGACGCTGAGACTCCGGTGACGCTATTCAAGGAGCCTGAGGTTCCAGTCAGGACTGACCCGGCTCCGTGGGTCACACTTCCGGCAGCGGCCCCGGCTGTGTTAGCTGCCGCTCCCACGCCTGCTGCCGCGCCTCCGACAAGGCCGCCAGCGGGGGCTCGGCCTGCAGGGATGGGAGCGCCTGCGGACATTGCTCCGCCCTCCATCAATCCCTCATTTCCCTCAGCCGTTGCCCCGGGCGCCGCAAGCACAGCATGAATGACCGCATTCAATCGCTCGGTCTCATTCCCTTGAACGAGCCGGTCAAAACTTACGGTGATGCTGGATCCCTGTTTCGCCGCTGCGGCATTGACGGTGGTCACATGGCCGATCAGCTCTGCGCCTTTGTGGATCACGACTTTTCCGTGCTGCTTCACGTTCTGAGTCACGCGCGCCGTTACTTTGTCGCCAGGCTTGGCAGTGCGCGCATCGAGCGTGGAGGTCAGTACGGCAGAAAACCTGGCGCCATTCTTGACGTCAACCGGAGCTAGGTTTGGGTTTGCAGCAGCTTGCCCTGAGGCGGCTGAAGACGAAGCAAGCGCGGCTTGACTGTGCCCCGCGTGAAGTCGGGTCGCGGCGGAAGATTCGGCCTGTGCTTGAGCAGAAGTCTGACTGGGGCTTGCCTGGGCCATGCCCAGGAAGATCAACAACCCAACAGCTAGATAAGCAGCACCCTTTTTACTCATGGTATCCTCCAAGTTTCAATCGAACGCTATAACTCGTGCTAAACCTCCTTCGTGTGTCATTCTGACGCCGAGCCCTTCGGCTTTGCTCAAGATAAACTCCGCGAGGCAGGAGAACCCCTGCCATTTGGTGCGCGATAAACTTCACCGCATTCTGGAGCGCGGCGGCGGATTTCACTTGCACACTGCCCTTGTCGGCTTCAAACGTGTTTTTAAAGAGCAAATAGGCTTCCAGAATGTAGCGATGCAACCAATTGATGAATCAAGGTTTATGGTTAAGCCCGGGAAACGATGTGGAAAAATTTTACGTTTCACGCGTAGGTTTTTCAAAAAGTCTGATGAGGCTGCGCCGCGCTGCATCTAATCTTTATAAGAGTACGCTCATTTCGTTGACGGAGTTAGGGGCTTATGCTAGTTTCGATGAGATGACGGTGAGAAAACCTTACTGCAACAAGGAGGTTGGTTGGCTTTAACCCTGCTTTTCTGGTCTCAGGGTGAGATCGCACAACTTTTTGCGACCACCGGCGTTGTTGCGCGAATCGTCCTGCTGATTCTTCTCTTCTTTTCGATTTTCTCCTGGGCCATTATCTTTAAAAAGTATCGCACTTTCAAAAACGCGCACAAAGAATCCCAGGAGTTCATCCGGATTTTTCATCAAAGCAAAAAGCTCTCGGAGATTCGCGCCTCCGCCGAGATGCTGACCGCGAGCCCCTTGCCTGGAGTTTTCATGGGGGGATATCGAGAGATTGAGGGGCAGGCGACTTACTCTGAAAATCCAGGGAAACCCCGGATTCGCAGTCTGGAAGCTGTGCGTCGCGCCTTGCAAATCTCCGCTTCGGAAGAACTCTCGCGCATGGAGCACTGGCTGAGTTGGCTGGCGACCACGGGCGCGGTTTGTCCCTTTATCGGTCTCTTTGGAACAGTATGGGGAATCATTGATGCGTTCTATGGTCTGGGCTCAGCCAGCACAGCTTCTCTGCAAAGCGTTGCGCCCGGCATCGCCGAAGCCTTAATCACCACTGCGGCCGGCCTCTTTGCCGCCATCCCCGCCGTGATTGCTTACAATCATTACCTTCAGCGCATCAAAGAATTTGGGGGCATGCTGGATGAATTTGCCCTGGAGTTTCTCAATATGACGGAGCGTTACTTCACGTAACAACCCGCTGATAGGGGGGTTGTTCTTGTTGTGTGAAGAATGCCTGCTTGCCTATGGCCTTTACAAGTCCTAAGGGAACAACGCAGACTTCGCTTTCCGAGATTAACGTCACTCCTTTTGTGGACGTGATGCTGGTGCTCCTCGTCATCTTCATGCTGACCGCGCCCATTCTGCAATCGGGAATTGAGGTGAATCTTCCCAAGACGCGCACCGTGAAGGTGGTGAAGAGCGAGAAGGTCGTGATCACCATCGATAAAGCCCAGAATCTCTATATCGGAAACAATCCGGTGAACATTCACGCCCTGGGATCCATGGTTCAGCAGAAACTGAACGGAGACCTGAATACTCCGGTTTATATTCGCGCCGACGAGGCGGTTCCATTTGGCACTTTTGCCACGGTGATGGATGCGTTGAAGCAAGCGAACGTCACCAATGTCAGCATTGTGACGCGCCCCCTGAATACCAAGAAGGGATCGGAGTGAGGCAACGGCCGTCGCGGATACAGTTCCGGGCTGCCCTTCGAGCATTTCACGGCAGCGCATGAGGACATGGCCACAGCACCTTTTCCACTGGCTTTGAGACGGCATGAGAGCCTGCGCGGCTCTCTGGTGGCTTCCGTATTGTTTCACGGCGGCCTGGTGGTGGTGGCCATCCTTTACGGCGCGCTCCATTTTGGACATCGCCTGGGTTGGGGCGACCAGTGGGCGAAGGACAGCGCCATGCACGTGAAAATGGTTCCTTCGCTCCCTGGCATTCCTCTGCCGAGACCTATGCTCCAAACGCAAAACATCGTGCATACAGAAAGCCCGGGTCTTTACCAGGCCGAACCTGAACCTTTGACGCCTCCGCCGCCGCATGCGATTGAGCTGCCGAAGTTCAAGAATCTCGAGAAGCTCCAGCCGCCCGTTCGCACCAAAAAGCCGACCAATGT
>DATGKJ010000204.1:0-6321 GCA_035294685.1 Terriglobia bacterium
GGAATGGGGCCAGCACGCCCTCAACATATTCAACGCTCTGACCATTGCTTATTTCTTCGCGGGTAATTGCATCTACACCGTTTTGATGGCCGTTTCTCTTGTTTCGGCTTTCCTACATCATCGACGGCGGCCTTATCAGGGCTTACATGAATTACGAGATTTAAGCGCGGCGCCTCCGTTAACGGTCATTATTCCGGCGTACAATGAGGAAGATTCAATTCTGGAGACCGTGCGGTCTGCGCTGAGGGCGGATTATCCTGATTTACGTGTTCTCGTTGTCGATGACGGCTCTTCTGACGCAACGTTGGAGCGGCTGAGGAATGAGTTTGCGCTTTCCGAAATGAACCTCATTTACCGCAGTCTTCTTGCTACCTCTCCGGTCAAGACCTTCTTCAAAAGCGCTGAATTCACAAATCTCATCGTGCTCAGTAAAGAACACGGCGGAAAAGCCGATGCGCTGAACGTGGGCATCAATTTTTGTCGCACGCCTTATTTTTGCACTTTAGACGCTGATTGTCTGATTGAGCCGGATGCGTTGCTGCGCCTCGTGAAGCCGATGATGGGCCCCTCGAAAAACATCGTCGTAAGCGGCGGGACGATTCGCATCCGAAATGGCTGCAAGGTCGTCTATGGACGTGTCGAGGAGGTGCAGTTGCCTTCCTCCTGGGTTGAACGGCTGCAGGTAGTGGAGTATCTTCGAGGTTTCCTGCTGGGTCGAGCGGGCTGGGATTTGACCCAGGGCACTTTGATCGTCTCCGGAGCGCTCGCTGTGTTTCGCCGAGCAGAGGTGATCGAGGCGGGAGGGTTTAGCAATGCAACCGTCAGCGAGGATATGGAAATCATTGTTCGCCTGCGCTGCCTGGCGGACGAGCGAAAGCAGCCTCTGAGAATGATTTTCACGATGGATACCATCTGCTGGACACAGTGCCCGTCAACGCTCGCGATGCTGGCGCGGCAGCGCCGCCGTTGGCAACTGGGGCTCTGCCAGACGCTCTGGTTAAATTCCGAGATGCTTTTCAACTGGAAATATGGCGTGGCGGGAATGCTGAGCTTCCCTTTCCACCTTTATGTTGAAGCTTTAGGCGCCGGGGTTGAACTTATAGGATATCTTGTGGTGCCGCTCGCCTTCGCGATCCATTTGGCGCTGTCGGCATTTTATATTCCGCTGGTTATTCTCAGCCTCATTTATGCCTCGTTTCTCTCTGTCGGAGCTGTGCTGATCGAAGAGCTCACGTATCGCCGTTATCCCAATCGGCGCGATCTTTACACATTGCTGGGCTGGGCGCTGGTTGAAAACTTCGGTTTTCGCCAGATCGTTCTCTACTTCCGGTTCCAGGGCTTTTTGCGATTTCTGTCCGGTTTTCATCAGTGGGAAAAGGTGGCTCACACCGCGGATTCTCTCACGTGATGCATGCAGCATGCGAATCTACGGCAATCGCATCGTTATTTCTTTGATCTTCATCCTTGGGCTGAGCATTTACTGGGAATTTTATCTGCGGCCTGTCACAGGGCCTCTCTACCGCTCTGCCGTCGAAGATTATCGGGAGCATCGCTATGCCCGCTCGCTTGAAGAGTTGCAAGAGGCTGATCGGTTTGAACCGAATGACCCTTCGATTCTGGCACTGATGGGTTGGGACCTGTTGAAGTTGTCGAAACTCCCGCCGGCGGAGAGATATTTCCGGCAGGCCTGTGAGTTTGCTCCTGACAATCCAGACCCTTTGCTGGGCTATATTTATGTGGAAATTGCCCTTGAAAAGCGACAGGAAGCCGAACGCTTGCTTCAGGCCTTCGTTCGCAAGCACGGCAAGACGCCTGATTATAAGAACGCCGAAAAGATATTGCGCGAACAGACAGCGTGCGCCGCGAGCGACGCCCAGGAGGCAACGCGGCCCTAAGCAGGGCATTGCACACCCAAAGCCAGTTCTTCATCGCAATGAAATCCCGATACATTGGGGGCGTCCATTCCCTTGTGCTCCGTGCCGTGATTCAAATTCTGATCTTGACGGTTGCGTTCACAAGCGCCCTTGCAGCTCAGGAGAAGTCATCCGTGAAAGGTGATCATGCCCCGCGAGATTGCGGTGCAGAAACCCAGAGCTTGCGGGTCGCTCTTGAAAAGTCGCTGCATAACCTTGATCTTGAACTGAGGCTGGCGCGGGCTCTGGCGAGTTGTGGCCAGAATACTGAGGCGACCGCTTGGTATCGTAACTATCTTGAAATCAGGCCGCGTGAAGCCGCCATTTGGTATGAACTGGGAAAGGCTTTAGCGCGCTCCGGTCAGAATGTCGAGGCGACAAAAGCCTTTGAAGCGATGCTGCGGATTGATCCTGAGAATCGGGCAGGGCAGTTGGCTTTGGCGCGTTCTCTGGCCGTCGAAGGCCGCTATCCCGAGGCTTTGCGACTTTACGACCGAATTCTTCAAAGAATACCTTCCAGTTATGAAGCCCTCCAGGGGAAGGCATTCGCTCTTTACTGGGCGCAGCGTTTTGCCGAGGCGCGAGTGATTTTTACGAAACTCGTAACCCGGAATCCCAGCGATCCCGAAAATCTTAAAGCGCTTCAGGCCATCACCCGCGCTCAGGACGAGAAGCGATGGAAAGCATTGCGACCCGCGTCAGGGTCTCCAGCCCAGGCCTACGTGGGCTATTACCTCAGCTATCTGGAGGATCACCCTCACGACGAAGACGCTCTGAAAAATCTGGCAGAGTGGCAAGCGCGGTGGGGGAATTTTTCAGCCGCGATTGACGACTGCCAGCAAGCGCTGCGGCTGAACCCGGGTGATCGCGCCGCGAAGATAGAACTCGCGCGTATCCTGAGTTGGGATCGCCAATTTGATGCTTCAATCAAAATTTATCTCGACCTGCTCAGGGGGACACCCCGGGATGTCCAACTGCTGGAAGCGCTTTCCCGGGTGTATCTGTGGTCTGGCAACCCCGGAGAGGCTCTGAGCATTGAACAGCAACTTTGTGCCATCGATCCGCAGAATGTTGAACATCCCCTCGCAGTCGCCCGCCTGGAGCTGCAACTGAAGAAATATGACGAGGCGGAAAAGTGGCTGGTTAGCTTGTTGAAAGCTCATCCGCAGAATCGCGAGGCCCGGCTGGAGCTTGCCCAGCTTGAATTGCATCAAAGGCATCTGCGCGAAGCGCTCCGCGATTATGATTGGCTCTTGGGAGATGATTTTACGGATGCCGACGCTCTTTATGGCGAAGCGCAGATTTATTACTACCTGGGCGACGTCGATCGGGCCTATCCCTTTGCTGCGCGCCTGGTGAATGAGCGCCCGAAAGATTTTGATGCGCTCCTATTGATGGCGCGTATCGAGCGCGCCCGTGATCATTCCAAGGCGATGCGGGCTTACCTTAATCGAGCTTCGCAATTGAGTCCGAGCAATCCTGAGATTGCGGAACTGAAACGGCAAATCCAGCGGGAGCGCGCCCTCACCTTCCATACTTCTGCCTCTTATGTGCGTGAAGTGTCCTTCCAGAATCCTTTTGTGACCCTGTCGGGCCTGGTGATGCCAGGCGAGACCGTGGAGGATCTGAACTCTTATAGCGGCGGCGTCAGAATGGGGTTTGCCTTTCTCCCTCGCAGCACTTCTTACATTTCTATCGACTCCATGCCCTCAAATAGTCCTGCCGGGGGCATCCAAGGCACTGTGGCGCCAGCCCAATTGGTCTACGGGCAGACAACAGAACTTTCCAAAGACTTCGTCCTTCGTGGCGGGTTTGGATTGATCCGGATGGGGCCGGGAGAACTTTTCAGCGTCGCTGGCCAGAATGGGCCGGTCAGAAGTCTTGCGGTTTCGCCGATTGGTTACGCGGGCTACAGCTTGAGGCCCAACCCAAAACTCTCGCTCGATTTCACAGTCTCTCACTTGGGAATTACTTATACCCCAACATCAGTGCGATTTGGCGTGATGAGTACGAGAATCGAACTGGCGGCGAGCTACGCGTTGGATCCTCGCACTCGCTTCCGGATGTCGTATTATCACGATCGGGTTTCGTCTTCGATCTACGATCAGGTCAGCAATCAATTGGGCGGCGCTGTTTTGCTGGAAAAGAACGGCCATGACCGCGGAAACGGAGGGGCCATCAGTTTGGATCGCACCGTAATCCGCGCGGAGCGGCTCTCCTGGGATGCGGGCTATTCCGGCGCGGCATTCGGTTATGCAGGGAAACGGCGCGGCGTTTTTATGGGGTTCTTTAATCCCGCACGTTACCAGCATCATCTCGTGACATCCCGCATTTACGGACGGTTCTGGGGTCCGATCCGCTACATCCTCACGTCTGATATTGGACTTCAACAGGCAGAGGAAGGCGAGCCGTTTACGCGCGCCCTCCGGCTTGGTCCGGGGCTGAGCTTCCACCTCAGCCCGCGGTCTGTAGTGACCCTGGGCTACCTGCATTATGACTTTGCGCAATCGCTCGGGGCTGTCAAAGGCAATGCGATTCAGCTTTCCACAGATTGGAACTTCTAAGGCCAACCTGCAAAGGGTCGAGTAAACTTGCGACGATTTCAGACCGCAGGATTGAGCTTGAAGCTGGCTTCATGCCCGCCCTCCGATTTTGCGTTATGCTAACCTAATGACCAGCAGGCTGGGAGTGGCATGAAGCGAAATCCTGAGGCTTTGTCGGAAAGACGATTCGACCTCGTCATCATCGGTGGCGGGGTCAATGGCGCAGCCATCGCGCGGGAAGCCTCGTTGCGGGGCCTGAAAACATCGCTGATCGACGCGCGCGACTTCGCCAGCGGCACATCCAGCCGCTCTTCGAAATTGATTCACGGTGGCCTGCGATATCTTGCCCAGGGCGAGATCAAGTTAGTCCGCGAGGCGCGGCGGGAACGAAAACTGCTGATCAAACTTGCGCCTCACCTGGCGCAGCCACTGCCATTTCTCCTGCCCATTTATCGAGGCGATCCCTATTCGCCGCTCAAAATGCGGCTGGGTCTTTCGATTTACGACTGGCTGGGCAACCTTGGGCGGAATGACCGCCATCATTTCTACAATCCTCAGGAAACATTGCGCCGTGTTCCGGACCTGCGGTCTGAGGGCTTGCGGGCGGGCGCTGTCTATCACGATTCGCTCACTGATGATGCGCGCCTGAGTCTTGAGAACATTCTCGATGCCGCCGGGCATGGCGCAGTGGTCGTGAATTACGCCGAAGTGCGAAATTTCACCAAGAATCCGGGCGATGACTGCCTGACCAGCGCCGAAGTGGTTGACCGGCTCACTGGAAAGAAACACGAAATTACAGGCCGGTTCTGGGTGAACGCTACGGGTCCGTGGGTGGACCGGGTGCGAATGCTCCTTCCGGGTTATGACGGGGGGGAGACAATTCGCATGACCAAAGGCACGCACGTGATCTTGCCATGCGTTTCGGAGCGCTATGCGCTGTTTGCCGCCATCCTGCCCGGTGAGCGCATCTTTCTGATGATGCCCTGGCATGGTCATTCACTGCTGGGAACGACGGATACGGAGTACGAAGGCGATCCTGAGGCTGTGCAACCAGAGCACGATGAGGTTGAATATCTTTTAAGCGCGCTCAACCGCGTGTTGCGCGAACCCGTCAGAGCGGAGAGCGTTCTGGGGGCTTATGCAGGGCTGCGAGCCCTGGTGGTTGAGGCAGGACAGCGGACCCCTTCCGCCAACACGCGTGAGTATCGCTTTCACCGCGATCCCTGGATTAAGAATCTCATTTCGGTGTGCGGAGGCAAGCTCACCACGGCGCGCGCGCTGGCGGAAAAGTTGGTGGATGTCGTTCGAGCGGAGTTGCCTTCCAGTGGGGATGAGGGAGGCCCCAGCCCTTCGCGCGAACTGCCTTTGCCGGGCGGGCACCTCCGCAAGCCTTTCGAGGAGTTCGTGAAGTCCTCGCGTGATGAAGCCGTCCGGGAGTTTGGCATTCCCCCATCATCGGCAGAGCGTATTGTCCGGACTTATGGCAGCCGGTGGCGGCAGGTGCTCGAACCCATTCGCGGGCAGAAAGCTCTCACAGAACCATTGCCGGGCGCGCCCCAGGTGCTGGCGGCGGAAGTTCAGTTTTCCATCCGCGCGGAGATGGCGCTCACTCCGGAAGATTTTCTCCTGCGTCGGTCTGGTTTGAGTTGGATGATGTGCGCCTACCCTGAAACGGCGAGCGCGGTGGTGGATTTTTTTGCCCGCGAGAATGGCTGGGGAGCTGAAGAGCGAAGAGCGGCACTGAATCAATTTGAACGCTCCGTTCATCGCAACACCCGGTTGGCGGCCCAGGCGTCCTGATCGACCGTCGGCTATCGTGATACCATGCTCCGGCTTTACTGGGAGTTTTCCCGCCCTTTTACCCT
>DATGKJ010000205.1:0-5006 GCA_035294685.1 Terriglobia bacterium
GAGGAGGAACTCTTCAACCGCAACATTAAGGACGCGTTCTTTGACTTCGATAAGTCAACCATCCGTCCTGATGCCTCACAGGCGCTCACCGCCGATGCGGACTTCCTCAAACAGCACCCCGACATCAAGTTCACGATTGAAGGGCACTGCGACGAACGAGGGAGCGAAGAGTACAACCTGGGCTTAGGCGACCGGCGCGCCAATGCTGCCAAGAACTTCCTGGTGAATCTCGGCGTCTCCGCAGATCGGATTACGACTATTTCCTACGGGAAAGATCGTCCGTTCTGCACGGAGCACAACGAGACTTGCTGGCAGCAAAACCGCCGCGCGCACTTGGTGTACGGCACTGAGTCCAAACAGTAAAACAGCTTAGCCCGGAGGCCCTGTTTCAGGGCCTCCGGCTTTTTAATCCTCACACCCTGCTGATTAATCCGGCCATTTTCAAAGACCTTGCGCCGCCAGAGATTACGTGTATTTCCAAGTCCTTAAGTTGACCCTGCCTGGCTCCGAAGAGTAGACTTAAGCAGGAATGGATCTTAGGAGAAAGAGGTCAAACCAGCCGTGAAAAAGCATGTTTTTGGGGTTGTTCTTTTGGCCCTTGCATTTGCGCTGAGCGCACAACCGGGGTTTGGCGTGAGCAAGGAGATTATCCAGATGATGACCCAGTTGGATAATCTCCAGCAGGAAGTGGAAAGCCTGCAAAGAACGGTTGATACCCAAACCGCAATCCTTAAGACGCTCGTTGAGCAGACCAGTCAAAACGTGAACGCTATGAAAGCGACCATCGCCAAGATGGCGCAGGCCCAGCAGCAGAGTCTGGCGAATACCAACAACCAGATGGATTCCATGACCAATCAGATTCAGCAACTTTCATCGAGCCTGGATGAGGCCAAGGGCCAGATTGCCAAGCTGAGCAGCCAGGTCGCTCAAACCCAGAAAATCCTTCAGACGATTAACACTCCAAATCCTAATGCGCCCCCCTCGCCCAACGCCAACGCGGCTCCGGGGGCTCAAGGCGCCCAGGGCGGGGCAGCATCAGCCGCGGGACCCGGGCCCGCGGGTGACGCTCCCGCTCAACCACCCCCTGTGCCCGACCCGCAAACACTCTACAACTCTGCTTATCAGGATTACACGCAGGGCCAATACTCATTGGCGATCCAGGGGTTTCAGCAATATTTGCAGAATTATGGCGATACGGACCTCGCTTCGAATGCGCAGTTCTATATCGGAGATTCCTACTACGCACAAAAAGATTACAAGAACGCGATTAAGGAATACGACAAGTGTATTGAACAGTTTCCAGGGGGCAATAAGGTTGCAGCTTCGTACCTGAAGAAGGGTTACGCCTTGCTTGCCTTAGGCGAGACTTCAGCCGGTGAGCGGGAACTTCGCGCGCTCATCCGGCGCTATCCGAGCAGCCATGAGGCGGATTTGGCGCGCCAGCGCCTGCGGAGATTGCTGAGCAGGTCCCGAACTCATTAGACAGGATTTTTGGAGTTTCGGAGTTCAAAGCCTGCGGTTCAGTGGAAACGAAGGTTGTTCCTTAACGCCGAGGCTTTCTGTTTGATTCGGATTCTTGCTGCCGGTCAGTTCAGCGGTCGGTGTTTGCGAATCCGAGGTCTTTAAAAATTATCACTCTCTTAGCTTCACCCACAAAAAGTTATCCCCCTGCAAAATTCTGAAGATTAGGTTCACATCCTACTTGCGCACTGAAAGATAGTTTTGCATAATAGCAGCCAATGTCAGGCTCGATTAACAAAGTCATTCTGATTGGAAGACTCGGCAAAGATCCGGAGGTTAAATATACCTCCAACGGATCGCCTGTGGCGAAATTCACGCTGGCTACGGATGAGGTCTTTAAAGATCGCGCCGGCGAACAGCAGCGCCGCACGGAGTGGCACAATATTGTCGCCTGGAACAAGCTTGCTGAAATCTGCGGCGAGTATCTGACAAAGGGCAAACAAGTCTATATTGAGGGTAGCATTCGAAGCCGCCAGTGGGAGGATCAGAGCGGCAATAAGCGGACTGCCTATGAAATCGTCGCGCGCGACATGAAGATGCTTGGCTCCAAAGCCGATGCGGATCGAGCGCTCGCTCAGCCGCAGCACTCCGAACGCCCTCAGGCCGCAATCGAACCGGAGCCTTCTCTGGATGTTCCTTCCCCCTCTGAGATGACCGACGAGGATATCCCCTTCTAGACCAGACTCCACCCATGGAGTGTCAGATATTCCTATATTTCTGCCATGCATTGGTCACCCTCGCGCAAATTACACTGCCGGGTGAGTCAGTTGGAATGCTGTGAAGCCTGATGAGCCTACCTGAGCGCTACGCTTAAGGGTTGTCCTTGCGCGCCGGAAGGTTGCGTCAGGTGCAACGCGGCGGCAAGCGTGGAGGCCAGGTCAATGGGCTGGCATGGAATGCTATAAACGCCGGGATGAAAGGCGCTGCCCCAGAAAATAAGCGGCACCTGGGCGTCGTAATTCCAGGGAGTGCCGTGATTCGTATGAGTGCCCGGCGGACCGACCACCGTAAAGGGATCGACGATCAAAAACACGTCGCCGCCGCGCAGGCTATTGAAGCTGTGGGAAGCTTTGCGGGCGAGGGGCGAATCGGGCAACTGGCCGGTCAGAAGCTGCGTGCGAGTGAAGGCCGCGCGCACGCCTTCCACGGATGCGGCAGCGCGCGCCGCCACCTGCTGGGCCTCCGATTCGCTCACATGGTGGCGCATCAGTGTTTGGTGATTGAGATAAATATAGAATTCATCGGCGCTTTCAATCCATTGATCCTGGCCAAAAGCCTGGTCGAGCCCCCGTTCCACCTCATCCCGGATATTCGCCGCCGGGAGATTCCCGAGTCCAAGATGATGGGCCTTGATGAAATTCGGATTGGGAGCTACGCCGTGATCCGCCGAGAGAGCAATCCAAACGTTGCTTAATCCCACCATCCGATCCACATCTTTGAAGAAACTCGCCAGATAACGGTCTGTCCTGAGCGTTACGTCAGCCACCTGCGCGCTATAGGGACCAAAGGCGTGACCGATGTAGTCATTTTCGCTGATCGAGATAGCCAGGAGGTCTGTTTGCGGACCTGCGCCCAGATGCTCGTTTTGTATGGCCGCCTCCGCGAACTGAAGTTCAATCTGGGTCATATAGGGCGTCTGATGAAGCCAGTTCAGGAAACGCGCATCGGGGCAACGTTCGCCGCTCTGCACCTGGAAGCTCTTCAGTATTTTGTTGGGGGCAATTGGATTGTCGGCGAGAGATTGCCAGTTTTTACCGCAATAAGCGGCGGCGCGCGAGCGCTGGTTGAATTCCTTTACCCAGCCTGGAAGCTGCTGCATGTAGTAAGTGCTGGTCACAAAATGACCCTGGGGCGCGTCATACCAGTAAGCGGCATTGGCGGTATGCCCCCCGGGCATCACCGCCGAGCGATCCTTCAAAGAAATCGCCACCACCTTCGATTTGAAATCTGAGGCCATGCGAACCTCATCGCCGATCGTGCTGCCCATCAGGTTACGCGGCGAAGCTCCCGCCCCTTCGCCGCCGACTAACTTGGTTTCAAGGTCGCTGGCGCAATACACCGGTCGATGCAGACCGGGATCGTACCACTCGTTCTCGATAATCCCGTTCATGTTGGGATACGCTCCGGTAAAGAGCGTTGCGTGGCCGGCGCAGGTGACGGTTGAGGCGTCGTCGTAGCGGCAATTGATGAAATCCGCGCCTCCGTTGAGCAGCATGTTGAAGCCGCCCTCTACGAATTCCGGGCGGAATCGCTCAAGATAGTCGTAGCGAAACTGGTCGATGACGATCACGATCACCAGCTTCGGCCTTATGAAGTACTTCCGAGCTTGAATTTTGGCGAGAGAAGACGAGCGCCATGACGGCGAAAAAATCAGAAAAGAGCTTGCCACAAGAAACAGCAAAGGCAGAAGAAATTTACGCAACACAGACCTCCGAAAAACCGCTGGCAACTTACGACGAAAAGACGTTTCTGTTCTTGATGAAATCAGGAACCGTCAGCGGGCAGAAATGACATTCTCATGCCGTTGGTCAGGGGCCGCACCAGAAGGTTTTTACATCATATTGCGCGAAAGCGCGATCGGCGGTGAGAATCACCATCTTTTCGCTTTGCGCCTGAGCGATGAGAAGGCGATCAAATGGATCGTTGTGATGCATGGGAAGACTGGAAACCCAAAGAGCGTGGGTATGACTGATCGGCAGCGGCCGAATGCCCTGGGCGTCCATCCGCTTTGGAACGTAACGCATGGGCGGCTCGGGCAGACGCAATTTCCCTAAAGTGGATTTGATGCTGATTTCCCACGAACTGGCGGCGGAGAGATATAACTCTTCCTTGCCATTTTCGATTAATTGACGCCCTCTTTTGTTGAGGCGCTCCGAGGCTGTTAAACTCCATAACCAAACGGCTGTATCCAGAAGGTATTTCATTGCCGCGGATGCCGGCTGCCCTTTCGCGTCCGACTGGTCTTCCTCGTTTCTTCTCCGCCGAATGCTGCAAGTATTTCGGCTGGCAGGGGCGCATCAAAGTCTTCAGGCACTTGGTACAAACCGCGGTCCAGATCAAGAGGCCGCGCGGTGCGCTTCGGTTCTACGGAAGTCAAACGAGCAACGGGCACGCCGGCGCGCGCGATAATGATCTCCTCGCCTCCCGCAACGCGCTGTAACAATTTTGACAGGTGCGTTTTGGCTTCATGAATGTTGACTTCCATAACGAGAACATATATAAACTAAGTCCTGGACTAAGTCAACCGTGATCGTTTTCTCCGCTTTTTTAATAAACACGAGTTAAAGAAGAAACTTACGGGCAGAAAGAACAAATCGGTCCGAGGGGACCGATCAACCTATTGAGGATTACAAATTATAGTGACACTATTTGCTGTAGCGGCGTTGTCCCTTCACTTCGTTCAGGGCAGGCTCTCAGCGCCGAAAGACGCCGGTGGGGACACCGGCGCTAGTGCGCCTGAGAGCGCACTCAGTCGGAGAGGCGCA
>DATGKJ010000206.1:0-3958 GCA_035294685.1 Terriglobia bacterium
CAGGAAAAAGTGAAGGATATTTACACGCTGCGCGGGCACGTGGTGATGACCTATCGCGACATGCGAATTTCGGCAGATCTGGTTTCGTATGACGATTCCACGGGAGAAGTGCGCGCACGGGGGCACGTCGTCTTTGACGACTCCAAAGGCCATTTGGAGGCTGACCAGGCGCAATATAACGTCTACTCCGATCAGGGATGGTTCTCTCACGCGCACGGCTATGTGAAATATGCCGCGCGCAGCGAAACCGAAGAAACCTCCGCTGCTTCTCTCTTCATGCGCGCCGAAAAACTTACCCGCCTGGATCAGAACACGTTTACGGTTAAGGATGCGCGCGTAAGCTCCTGTCAGAAGGAAAGCCACGGCTTGTCATTTGGGATGGGCAGCGCCAAGCTTGAGGTCGGGCAAAGCCTGACGGGACATGAAGCGGTATTTCGCTTTCTGAATATTCCGGTCCTGTATTTCCCCTTTGTCAAGGTCTCGGCCTCGCGCAAACCTCGGCAAAGCGGATTTCTTTTGCCGCGAATCGGCGAGAGCACGCAGAAAGGATTTGTGATTGGCGACGGCTTTTTCTGGGCCATCAATCCCAGCGCAGACCTCTTGCTTGGGTTGGAAAATTTCAGCCTGCGGGGTCTCGGCGTTTCAGGAAGATTCCGAGCGCAGCCTAGCGCATCGAGCAGGATCACCGCGGATTTTTTTGGCATCGACGACCGGGGCAGCGGGCAGCAGCGGTCGGCTCGCGCGCCGGGGGAAAGTTTTGACGTGGAAGGCGAGTCGGACGATTTAGGCCACGGATTCCGCGGTGTGGTGAACGTGGGCTTTGTCAACTCGCTGGCATTTCGGACAACCTGGGCCGAGAATTTCAACACAGCGGTCTTCTCTGAAGCCCGGCAGACAGGCTTTGCTACAAAAAATTTTGACGCTTATAGCCTGAATTTCTATGCGTCACGCTATCAGGATTTTCTCTCGGCGGCGCCCGTGAACGAGAAGTCCATCATCATTCGTCAGGTTCCGAGCGTTTCGTTTTCCGGAGTGGATCAGCAGATCCATCACTCGCCTTTTTATTTTTCCTTTGATGCTTCGCTCGATGGCGTTGGGCGCTCAGAGCCGGATTTCGCAACGCCTACGCTCAGCGAGCGGGTGGATCTTTTCCCTCGCATCACGCTGCGATCCCGCCCTTTCTGGGGTTTCCACTTGACGCCCACGCTCGGATTGCGTGAGTCGTTTTACGGCACAAGCCTCAGACCCGACCATAGCCCGGTGAATCGATTCCTGGGTGATTTTTCCGCCGACCTTCGGCCGCCTTCGTTTGAAAAAGTCTTTTCGCATCCTTTGTGGGGGCGCAGATTCAAGCACGTGATCGAGCCGGATATTCAATACCATCTTGTCAAGGCTGGCAGCCCACAGAATATTTTTGACATTGTCAGGTTCGATGCCACGGATATTTTCACTGAGGACAATGAGATTCAATATTCTGTGACAAATTCCATTCTGGAACGGAAGGATACAGCCGGCGGCCACGACAAAAAAACGCAGGCGCGCGATTTGATTTCCTGGACGCTGACGCAAAAATACTTCTTCGACCCTACTTTTGGCGGAGCCATCCGGACTGGCAGCCAGGTGGCGATTGATCCCACTCTTTCCTTAACCGGGTTTTCCTTTCCGGAAGGGCGGCATCTTTCCCCTATCGATTCCATTCTGAAATTTTCCCCAGGCTCTCGCGTGGATGCCGAACTGCGAACGGATATTGACCCGCAGCATGGCGGGGTGCTGGATGCTGGCATCACTTCTCGCATTCAGACGCATACGCTGGATCTGGCGCTAACGGATTTCTTTGTCGACCACACCGTATTCCTTCCTGCGCCCATCGCTCCAAACATTCCGGTAACTCTGCTTCCTACTTTTCATCTGCTGGATATGACCGCGAGCCACGGCGACGTGAGCCATAAAGGATTGACCGAGGCTTTTCGCATCGATTACAATTTGTCGCAAGGCATCGCGGAAGATTTTGTCGGTCAAGCCAGTTACAACTTTGGCTGCTTTACGCTCAACGCTCAGTTTGAGCGCTTCAATCTCGGGTTTATCCGCAATGAAAATTTATTCCGACTCTCGATTACTTTAGGCAATATTGGAACCTTTGGCAGCCTCAGACCGGGCCAGCTTTTGCAGCGGCAGTTGCGGCAAACTCCGTACTAGACTGCTAGAGCCGGCAGACTTGCAGCGCTTGAATAAAGTCCCAATGACCTCTCACCCGAACTCTCTCGCCATCGGGAGATGGTGGACCGCGCAGCGGGACGGGTGAGGGGCATAAGGCTCGCCAATCTAAGGTGAAATCTCGCTATAGACTCAAGGAAAGGGGCCATCATGGCTTTTCCCATCCACCGGCTTCGGCGACTTCGACGCACAGCAGCTTTGCGCGCCCTGGTGCAGGAAACGACGCTCACCACGCAGTCTCTCATCTATCCGATGTTCGTCTGTCCGGGTGAAAAGATAAAAGATGAGATTCGCTCAATGCCGGGCAATTTCCGCTGGTCGGTGGATTTGCTGGTCGATGAGTGCAAGGCCATTTCAGAATCGGGAATTCCAGGCGTCATTCTTTTTGGCATCCCGGAAAGCAAAGATGCCACGGGCTCCGGCGCCTACGATCCCCAGGGCATTGTGCAAAGAGCCGTGCGCGCGCTGAAAAAGGCTGTTCCGAACCTTCTGGTAATCTGCGATGTCTGCCTGGATGAGTATACCGATCACGGCCACTGCGGGCTGATTAAAAACGGAGAGGTGGATAACGATTCCACGCTGGAGTTGCTTGCCCGGACAGCGTTGACCCAGGCGGAAGCCGGCGCGGATATCGTAGCCCCTTCCGATATGATGGACGGCCGCGTGGCGCGAATCCGAGCCGCGCTCGATGACCGCGGCTTCCAGCACGTTCCGATTCTGGCTTATTCGGCTAAATACGCCTCAGCGTTTTACGGCCCTTTCCGCGAAGCGGCAGATTCGGCGCCCAAATTTGGCGACCGCAAATCCTACCAGATGGACCCTGCCAACCAGCGCGAGGCGCTGAGGGAAATTGCTTTAGACATTGAAGAGGGCGCGGACATCATTATGGTGAAACCCGCCTTACCCTATCTCGATATTCTGGCGCTGGCGAGGCGCGAGTTTGAAGCGCCGCTTGCTGCGTATCAGGTGAGCGGCGAATTCTCGCTCATTGCAGCCGCTGCTGAAAAAGGGTGGATAGACCGCGAGCGCATCATGATGGAGAGCCTGACTTCGATTAAGCGCGCAGGGGCGGATTTTATCCTCACTTATTTCGCCAAGGAAGCGGCCCGCCTGCTTCGGTGATCGGTCTCTGCGTGATTGCGGGCCTCGTATAGCCCGTCATAGAATCGAGTTCGAGGGCCTCAGTGCACGAACCTGCTCATTCGCATGTGGCAAAGAGTTGGTTGAAAGTGGCGCTGGCGATCACTGCGGCGCTTGTGGCCACGGAGTTTGTCGCCGGCTCTATTGCTCATAGCCTTTCTCTGATCAGCGACGGATGGCACAATCTCTCGGATATTCCCAGCCTGGTCTTTGCCTGGCTGGCCGTCTATTTTGAAGGCAGGCCGGCAGGCCCCCGAAAAACCTTCGGATACCAGCGGGCGGGCGTGCTGGCGGCTTTTGTCAATGCGCTGATTCTGATCGGTGTGGCCGTCTTCATCTGTTACGAGGGCTACGAGCGCATCCTTCATCCGAAGCTCATCGCCTCCAACGTCATGCTGGTGGTGGGAATCATCGCTCTGATCATCAATGGGACGATCACGCACGGGCTTTCACACGATCGGGAAGACCTGAACGTCCGCGCTATTTTCCTGCACAATCTGGGCGACGCGCTGTCCAATGTGGCGATTATTATCGGCGCATGGATTATTCATGCAACCGGCGAAGGGATCATTGATCCCTTGCTGGCTTTCCTGATTGCGGGAAT
>DATGKJ010000207.1:0-4053 GCA_035294685.1 Terriglobia bacterium
TTCAGTGTATTCTGGAAGCCTTGAAAAGGAGAAGCCGTGTGCGCATTTGCTTTGGGCTACGAAAAATGAAACTTTTCTTCTCGATCATGGACCTTCAAGATCCACCAACAGCGGTTTGGAGTGCAATGCAGTAATAAGGGGGCAACTGGGAACCGATGGCGATCTCTACCGAGAAGTTTCAGAAAGTCGAAATCATAGAACGCAAAGATTACAGCAGTGATCTGTGGTCGATCCGGGTGAAGACCGAAGAGAGATTTGTTTTTAAGCCCGGTCAGTATGCGACCTTGGGGCTTGAGCGTGGCTCGCGCTTGGTGCAGCGGGCGTATTCAATTGTTTCAAGTCCTTGCGAAGAAGACCTGGAATTCTTCTTTGAGCTTGTCCCTCAGGGTGAGTTGACTCCCGGGCTCTTTAACCTCAAGACAGGCGACACGTTGTGGATGCGGCGCCAGGCCCGAGGCCTTTTTACCTTGGATGATAAGAGCGGCCATAAAAAAATCTTCCTGTTGTGCACGGTAACTGGAGTTGCGCCCTACGTTAGCATGGTGCGTACGCTCGCTCGCGAGGAACGGGAAAATCATTCCGTCAGTTACGAAATCACGCTGATTCAGGCTGCCAGCCGTTCATGGGAGTTTGCGTATCGGGAGGAGCTTGAAGCGCTGGCGAAAGACTCGAACTGGCTTCGATATATCCCGTCCGTAAGCCGCCCCTGGGAGGATACAGAATGGAAAGGCGAAGTAGGGCGGGTCGAGGATATCGCCCGCAAATATCTGGATTCTCTCGGTCTGGAACCCACCGAGACGTTAGCCTACCTGTGTGGTCATCCGCAAATGATTGAAAACTGCAAAGGCATCCTCAAGAGACGGGGTTTCCCCAAAGAATCCATCCGCGAGGAAATTTACTGGATTCCCGCCAAAAAGTCGGGTGTGGAAGCCGCGGTGTAGTTGCTCGAATCTCCGCGAGCGTCAGATGGCCATGACAACCCGAAGTAAACTCCCGCCTGGCCCACCTGGGTATTTTCTGGTCGGAAGCTTTCCTTTCGGCACGCGTGATCCCTTAAAGCTCCTTACCCAATGGGCAAGGCAGTATGGCGACATTTTTTATTACCGCGCCTTCACGACGCGTGTTTATTTTCTGAACTCCCCGGACGCTGTCGAATCTGTTCTGGTCACAAACAGCCGCGATTTCATCAAGGGACGCGGCCTGCAGGTGAATAGAAGACTGTTTGGAAACGGGTTGCTGACGAGCGAGGGAAATTTCTGGCTGCGCCAGCGCCGATTGTGCCAGCCCGCCTTTCACCGGGATCGCCTTCGAGCGTTCAGCCCCGTCATGGTGACATACGCTGAAAGAATGCTGGAAAGCTGGCGTGACGGCGAAGTAAGGGATATTCAGGAAGATCTGATGCGGCTCACGCTCCGAATTGTCGCCAAGACATTGTTGGGAGTGGAGATGGGCGAACTGGTTCAAGAGGTCAGCCAATCCGTTCAGCCAATCATGCAATTCAATACCCGGGGAAGAATCTTGATGCCGCTCGTCCGTTATCTCCCCACGCCCTTGAATATCCGCTACCGACTGGCCGTGAGACGACTTGAGGAAATTGTGACGCGGATCATCCACAAGCGGCGAGCCGATGAAACGGCAGGAAACGATTTGCTCTCTGTTCTGCTTCAAGCGCGGGATGAAAAAGGTCGCGGCCTGACAGGCCGACAACTTCGAGACGAGGTCATGACCCTGCTGCTGGCCGGGCATGAGACCACCGCGCTGGCCCTTTGTTGGACGTTTTATTTATTGGCTTTGCACCCCGAAGTTGAAAATAGATTGCTTAAGGAAATCGATGAGGCTCTGGAAGGGCATCTGCCGGAGTTCGCGGATTTGGCGCAACTGAAGTATGCCGAAAGCGTGATCAGGGAATCGATGCGGTTATACCCTCCCGCCTATGCCATGGCCCGAGTTGCTTTGAAGGATTGTGAAATTGCGGGATATCGCGTGCCTCGCGGCGCAAGCGTTGTGATGAGCCAGTGGATTATGCACCGCGATCCGCGCTTCTTTGAGCGTCCTGAGGAGTTCAACCCGGGTCGATGGACCGAAGAGTTCGTGAAGCGACTGCCCAATTTCGCTTATTTCCCATTCGGCGGAGGGACGAGAGTTTGTATTGGGGCGTCCTTCGCAATGACGGAGGCGACGCTTTTGCTGACAACGATCCTGCAAAGATTCCGTTTGCGGTTATGTTCCGAAGAAAAGGTCAAGCCCGTAGCTGCGCTTACACTGCGGCCCCCACCGGGCGTCAAAATGAACCTTCAGCGGCGTGAGCAAGCCGCGCAGCATTTGTGGGCCGCGCAAGTCGCGCCGTAGCCTTTAATGTTTACGCATAAATACCACGTAGCTTCAAGCTGAAGGCGACCCGGTCGATGGCCAGCATATAAGCGGCAATGCGGTTATTGACGTTATGCTTTTCGCCGTAGCGGACAACGTCGTTGAAAGCTGCGATCTGGATGTGCTTCAGCTTGTCGTTCACATCGCTTTCGGTCCAGAAATAGCCCTGGCGGTCCTGCACCCATTCGAAGTAGGAAACGGTTACGCCGCCCGCATTGGCCAGAATGTCCGGGACCACGAAGACGCCACGGTCGAAGAGGATCTCATCCGCGGGCGGGGTCGTAGGGCTGTTGGCGCCTTCCACCAGAATTCGCGCTTTAATCCTGGAAGCGTTTCGGCTGTTGATGACGCTTTCAGTCGCGGCGGGCAGGAGCACGTCGCAATCCTGTTCAAGAATCTCAGCGCTATCGATCGGCTCGCCTCCGGCAAAGCCTTTCACCGTCTTGGCCTCATGGGCGTGCTCGAGCAGAGCGTGGATATCGATCCCGCGAGAATTGAAAACCCCGCCGTGAAGGTCTGCCACACCGATGATTTTGTATCCGGCTTCGTACATCAGGCGCGCAGCCTGTGATCCCACGTTCCCAAAGCCTTGAATAATCACGCGAGTGGATTCCCGCGAGCGGCCGAAGCGCTTCAGGGCCTGATCACAGACAATCATGCAGCCGCGGCCAGTCGCTTCGCGGCGCCCGCGCGAGCCACCCAGGTCCAGCGGCTTGCCGGTTACGCTGGCGGTGACGGTGTGGCGGACGTGCATGGAATAGGTGTCCATCATCCACGCCATGATCTGCTCGTCGGTGTTCATGTCCGGCGCGGGCACGTCGCGCTCGGGGCCGATATAGTCCAGGATTTCCGCCGTGTAACGGCGCGTGATGCGCTCCAGTTCCCCGCGCGAGAGTTTTTCCGGATCGCACACCACGCCGCCCTTTGCGCCCCCAAAAGGAATATTTACCACGGCGCACTTCCAGGTCATTTCCGCGGCCAGGCCGCGGATTTCATCCAGCGTGACCTGCGGACTGAAACGCACGCCGCCTTTGGAAGGCCCGCGCGCGATGCTGTGCTGAACGCGATATCCGTCAAAAACTTCCAAGGTGCCGTTATCCATTTCGACAGGAATATGAACAATAATTTCCCGGTTTGGACATCGCATGTATTTATAAAGACCATCATCCAGGTTCAGTTTTCTGGCCGCGACGTCAAAGCGCGCAGCCATGGATTCATAAACGCTCAGTTCTTTTTCGGTTTCAATCGCACTCATAAAGCCCCCTGTTATGAGACGTGTCTTCACGCGACCCAAGTATAGCATAGGGGTCAGGACTCAGGATTTTTGAGGGATCGGAGATGAAAATCTTCGGAAGATGGGCCGGAGCGATAAGTCAAGTGGCCTTTTGTTGTGAGGCGACGAGGGGGAACGTTAAACGGCCAGCCCGCGTAGACAACCTCGTCAGTTGCCTTTCGCAGGCTCACAAGGCGGATTTGCTGAGATTCGCCACAGTATGGCAGGTCATCCGGTTTGAATGCTTGCCTCAAAGGACGACATGGATGAAATCCAGGATTGCCTACCGCGAACGCTTCCGGCGTCTGGGTTGATGATCAAGGCGAATCTCTTCCATCTTATGGCTCAGCGTATTGCGGTGAATGCCGAGAGCCTGCGCGGCTTTGGACTTATTGCCATTATTCTTTTCC
>DATGKJ010000208.1:0-10258 GCA_035294685.1 Terriglobia bacterium
CAATCACAACTTTTGTATTCAAGCTCGCAAGAACGGCGCCCAGATTTACAGCCGTCGTGGTTTTCCCTTCGCTCGGCAGAGCGCTGGTAATCAACAGAAGTTTCGGCACCGGGCTTGCAGAAAGCAGAATCGATGTCCGCAATGATCGAAAGGCTTCGGCCACCTCAGGCGTGTTTTGAATAGCAGGAGCAAGATGCCCATTGCCATTCGGATGAACTGGAATCAGCCCTTCTTCTTCCTCCTCGTGATGGGTTCCATTCAAAGCAAACTTCGGAAGAATGCCGAGCGACGGCAGCCTGACCAGACGCTCCACATCATCCGCTGATTTGAGAGTCTTATCGAGGTACTCCTGGAAGAAAGCCAGCCCGATTCCCAGCGCAAGCCCCAGGAAAACACCGAGTCCAAGGTTTAGATAAACCCGCGGTTTCACTGGGCTCTTGGGGACAACCGCTGTATCCACAACTCGAATATTGGTGGCATTAAGGCCGGCAGATACCTGCGCTTCCTTCATTCGTTGGAGCAGGCCCTGGTAAAGCTCGCGGTTGGAATCCACTTGCCGCTTCAGGATGTTGTATTGAACAAGTTTCTGGTTGAGTGCGGTCATCGTTCGCTTTTGCTGATCGATGGCCTGCTGAAGGTACTTTACTCGATGCTCGGCGGATTTATACTCCTGAACAATGTTCTCAATGATTGCGGCCTTTTTCCTATCGAGCTGCTTTTGGAGGGCCTTGATCTGCCGTTGAATCTGCCGCGCTTTGGGATAATCCGGTTTCACCCAGGAAGTGATCATGGCGTACTGCTGCTGCTCGTCAGCCACTTTTTCCTCAAGCGCCTGAATCAGCCCATTGTTCAGCACGCCCGGCAGGTCTTCAACTTTTCCCTTTTGCACCAGACTGTAAAGCGCTTGCTTTTGGAACATATCTGCCTGCGCCTGACTGTAATCCTGCAAAAGCCCTTCCATGCGGGCGCTGGCCATGCTTTGCTGGCTGTTGTCTTTGGTATCGATATAGAGAATGCCGTGAGATTGAGCGTAGGCTTGCAGCGCATCCTCTGACTTCTCCAGCTTAGCCTTCATTTCGTAGAGCCGACCAGACAGCCATTTGGAAGCCTTGATGGTCTCGTCCCACTTCACTTGAAGGTTCTGGTCAATATAGTCTTGCGAGAGCTTATTGGCTATCCGCGCCGCAAGTTCAGGACTGTAAGAGTCAAAGGAAACCTGGACCAGATTGCTTCGCCGCACCGGGCTTACATCAATCGAATTCTGAACATACGAAATGCTGTTTCGATAATAATCAGCGTTCGGATCAGGATTAGGATCCGAGGCGGAAGGATGTGTTTCAGGGTCGGTTGCGTACAATCCAAAGAGGTGGCGAGCCCGGTAAAATTCTGGCAAGCGATATAATTGCAAGTCTTCAACGACTCGCTCAGCAAGGCTCCGGCTTTTGAGGATTTTATATTGCGTCTCAAGATAGGCGCTTACATCGACCGGGCTTACGCTGACAACCTCCTTGAAATTCACCACGTTTGGCGGTTCGGGATCAATCTCGATCAGAACCTTGCCTTCGTAGACCGGTTTTTCCTTGAGCGTGCCGATTGCAACAGTGGCAAACACAATCACAAGGCATGAAAGCACCACCCAGCGCCTTTTCTTAATGATGGCCCAATAATCCAGCAGGTGCGGCACTTCTTCCGATGAGACATCGACGATCTGCTGTGCGTCTAAGGCCTGCGTGCCGCCACGGGGAATCATTTCAAGGGGCAGCATGGTTTGGCGTTTTTCGAGTTCGTCCATTAAGCTCCTTGTATTGAAACCTTTACAGGCCGCGCCAGATGATGAGACCGCTGATCGTCCCGATGGCTGCGGCGGCGCCTTGTTTTCCGATATATTTGCCCGTGCTGTCCGGCACGACTAAAATATCATTCGCTGTCAGGATCGGGTCATCGGCTTTCCCCTTTACGATTTTCCCCAAATCGATTTGCGCGATAGTCCGCTTCCCGTCCGGCAGTTCATGAATGATCTGAGTATGGCTCTTCCTGGCATTGGTTGCGAATCCCCCGGCCAATGCCAAGGCTTGCAAAGCCGTTAAGCTGTCGCGGTCTTCCAAAGTATACCCGCCCGGCCTACCCACAGCGCCCACCACATACACAATTCCAGCCCGGCTGACCGTAATGGTGTCGAAAGCTTGGACAGGGATATTGAGAGCACTATCGTGCTCGTACAGGAGCCTTCCCAGATCTATTTTGATTTGATCCGGCGCAATGATTTTCAAGCCCTCACTAGGCTTCAGATTTTGAAAGCCCCCCTTGCGAGTCACATAAACCCACCGGCCAGCAGCAGCGCTACCCCCAGTTGCATTTCCCATACCTGTCCCAGGCATATTGACGCCGCCTGCCATGGCAATGACCTGCACCAAAGTTCGTGGGCCAGGTAATTGATAAAGTCCTGGCTTGGCTACCGCGCCTACAATCGATACCGGCCGCGCATGAAATTGCTTAACAAAGAGGGTGACATGCGGATCCTCGAGGTATTTTTTGCCCCAATCCCTCTGCAACTCATCGCGCAGCTGCTCCGTCGTAAGGCCAGCCGCTCGCACCCGTCCCAACAATTTAACAGTAATAGTTCCATCGTTCTCCACACGCACCGTCTGGGTCATTTCCGGGAGATTAAAAACTGTAATTGTAATCACATCCTCCGGGCCTAAGATATAATCCGGACCCACCATGCCTCCACCCGCTGGGCCTTCATTCGTAGCCTCCTCCTGATTCGGCTCCGTGGATGGCACACCCGCCCCTGGGTCCTGGTCTTGCGCGGCGCTCTGATCCTGTGGCAGGACACTATTCTGATCTGTAGATTGAGCGAAAAGAAGCGGTCGGCCAAGTAAAAAGCCGCATAAGGCAAACCCTACCAGGAAACAGGCCACTCGGAGGAATACACCTATGTTTCCCCTGCTAGTCCCCCACAGAATTGCAGTCTCAGGATAGGAGTAAAGGCGAGTACAAGATGGCTTTCCCAGCATGGAATTACAAACCTCGTAAAGTATTGAAGTTAAACGAGAGTTCGCTCATTGTCAAGGTAACTCTTCTTAACGTATGATCAGGATGTTTCCTTGAAGAACGCTGTGTTGCGATTAATGAGTAATGTTGAATGGCGGGGGAAGGTAGTCCGTTTACCTAACGGCATTCACACAAACCCATAAGTCCTTCGCGGAGAGGCCGCAGTGTTCTTGTGGGCTGCAAATCCTGGGCCAGGGACAGACATCAACAGGATTTGCAAGGTAATCTTCTATACCTTTATCGATAACTTAGAGTAAAACCCTTTAGGGGTAAAGGAGCTGAGGTGGAAACTAAAGACGAAATGAGCGTTGCAACAGAAAATTCGACGACGCGCCTTTCAAGGTTTAGCAGCAAAAATGCCCAGGTAGGTGTGATTGGCTTGGGATACGTCGGCCTCCCTCTCGCCTTGCTTTACTCGCAGCGAGGGTTTCGCACAACTGGTTTTGATACCGATCCCTCCAAAGTGGAAAAACTCGAGTCAGGTCAAACCTATATCCGCCACATTTCCGCTTCAATCATTGCCGCCGAAAGAAAACAAAATCGCTTTCGCGCGAGCACGAATTTTGAAGACCTTCGACAGATGGATGCGATTATTATTTGCGTACCCACTCCATTGGACGATCACCGGGAACCAGACCTGAGCTATATCCGCAATACAGCGGAAACTATCCGGGAACACTTGCAGCCCGGCCAATTAGTTGTGCTTGAAAGCACCACCTATCCGGGGACGACCGAAGAGTTGGTCGTTCCGATACTCGAGCGCTCAGGTCTTCGCTCACCCATTAGACCCTATTCAACGGATGGACATGAAGTTGCAAACGATGGCTCTGAAGCATTTGACTTCTTCGTCGCATTCTCGCCGGAGCGGGAAGATCCGGGGAATCGTTCATTCCAAACCCACCAGATTCCGAAGGTGATCGGTGGCGTAAACGGCCCCAGCGCCCGGGCCGCGAAGGCGCTTTATAGCCAGGTCTTTGAACGAACCATTGTCGTCAGCTCTTCACGAGCCGCCGAGATGACCAAGCTTCTGGAAAATATCTATCGGTGCGTGAATATTGCCCTGGTGAATGAGCTCAAACTTCTTTGTTTGCGGATGGGAATTGACATATGGGAAGTCATCGAAGCGGCAAAGACCAAACCTTTTGGCTTCACCCCTTTCTACCCAGGTCCGGGGCTGGGCGGCCACTGCATTCCCATCGACCCTTTTTACCTCACCTGGAAGGCGCATGAATATGAACTCCCCACGCGTTTCATCGAACTAGCGGGAGAGATTAATTCCGCCATGCCAGATCACGTGGTGAGCTCTGTAATCGAAGCGCTCAATCAGAGAAAACAATGCCTGAAAGACGCTCCCATCCTCATCCTCGGAGTCGCCTACAAGAAAGACATCGATGACCTCCGAGAATCACCCTCGCTTCGGATCATCAAATTGCTTCAGGCGCAGGGCGCTAAAGTGGACTATCACGATCCTTATTTCCCGCAGCTCCATAAGATGCGTCATTACGACTTCCAGCATATGAAGTCAATAGATCTCTCGGCTGAGAAACTGGTTCAATATGCGGCTGTGATTGTGGCGACCGACCACTCAAGCTATGACTATGATTTCATCGTCCGCCATGCCAGGCTGGTGATCGATACGCGCAACGCAACCCGAGGCGTGAAGGAACACCGGGATAAGATCGTGCTTTGCTGAGGGTAGTCCCTTGATCTTGCCGCTTCGCGCGAACGCGCTTCATCGGCAGATTTCAGCACCCGAGCTCGCGTTCTTTCTGCGACAACTGGAACGATGTGCAGAATCCTCTATTAGAGCGTCTCGGCCAGGAATGCGACGGTTCGATTCCACGCATCCCTAGCAGCTTGAGGTCGGTAGCCCGTTTTGTTATTGGGGTTTTCAAAGGCATGTCCCGCTCCGGCATAGATTTTCACGTTCACCTTTTTATGCGCCTTCTCCATCGCTTTCTCAAAATTGCTGACGGCGGCGGGAGGAATACCTCGGTCTTCAGCGCCGAAGTTTCCCAAAACAGGAGCATGGATTCTATCGATATCCTCCCGGTCGGTTGGCAAAGCTCCGTAGTTCACAACGCAAGCGGCAAGTTTCGGCTCGTGGATAGCAAGCTCCATCGAATACCCGCCTCCCATGCACCAACCAATCGATCCGATTTTATTGGGATCCACATCAGGTCGCGAAGCCAGATAGTTGAAAGCCGCTTCGAGATCACGCAGGGCGCGGTCGTGCGGCAGGCCGCGCGCAAGCTGGTGAGCCACGGAAGGGTCGGATGTTGCCTGACCGCGGTAAAGGTCTACTGCTAGGGCCACATAGCCTTGCTCTCCCAGTTTTTCAGCCTGCTCCTTCACCCAGTCATTCAATCCCCACCACTCGTGAATCACAACTAATGCGGGATGCTTCCCGCTCGTGGCGGGTACAACCAGAAAGCCGCTTACCCGCTCGTTGCCGCTTCGATAATGCACGGTTTTTGCGCTGATGCGCCCCTTTGCCAGAGCGCACGAACCCCCTAAAACCGCAAGCAGAGAAACAAACCCAATGACTCTATGTGTCATATACACAACTCCTCAAAAACTTTGACTGAGAACGCCGAACTCCTTCACCTATTCATATGGGGTTTTCCACTCTCTCCAAATTGACGACCTAGTGAGGATTACAAATTATAGTGACAGCATTTCTGTAGCGCCGGTGTCCTCACCGGCGGCTTTTCGGCGCTGGGGGACAGCGCCGCTACAGTTTGCGTTGTCACTATAATTTGTAACTCTCAGTAGTCCAAACATGCGGTAAATGAGCTTTGACTATTTTTGTCATTAAACCCATCGATTTGCGAACGAGCATCTGTACAATGACTTTTATGAGTATAATAGCCTTGAAGGATGGAATCCCCCGTTAAGTGAGCGGCCTGGGAATTGAATCAAAAGCTACTCTGACGAAGCAGGCGCAATTTATCATAAAATCCTTTTGAGAGAAGTTGCCGAGGGCATCGATATATTCTTGGGCCTCGAGCCAAGGTGGAGGAATTGCATGGCACAACGAATGGTGAAATGTGTGAAGTTTCAGAAAGAACTGCCGGGGCTTGAAGAACCCCCTTGGGCCGGAGAGCTTGGACAAAGAATCTACGATAACGTCTCCGAGCAAGCCTGGGAGCTCTGGCTGGAACATTTGAAAATGATTCTCAACGAATTCCGGCTGAACCCCGCCACCCAAGAGGCTCAGGAAATCATCGCCAAGCAAATGGAAGACTTCTTTTTTGGTGAAGGCGCCGCTTTACCCCCTGGCTACGTCCCGCCCCAAAAGAAAGCCTAGCCAGCCGAATAACAGTTTGTGCCCGCTTACTCCGGGAGCAACTCATACCGATGAGGTTTGGGCTGCGCTGCGGCGCGCTGCTGCGCAATCAACTTCTGCTCCAGCTTATCCAAAGCCCTCTCCGCCTGTTGTATCGCAGGGAAATCTTCGCCGGCCAAAGGAACTTGTACATCCCTCCAGCGGTCGAAGTGCACATGATTGTGTTCCTGCGTGAGCTTGTGGACCAGTTCGACTTGCTGCAACATGGGCGTTTCGAGCGCGGCCAGGTTAATTCCCCGCGCCAACTGTCCGGCAGTGAAGTCGCCAACGTTTTCACCGTCAATTTTCAATGCATATTTTGAGCCGCTGAGTCCGCCCACTTGCAGCGTCTCCTGGTCGAGCGCCTGAATAAAATCAGAGCTGCGAAGGGCAAGCAAGACAAGCGGGTCCTTCAGGTTGATCGGCATCGGGAGAGCGTCATCCATTTGTGTCCAGGTCAGACTGCGCCCCGTTTTAAGGTCTGTCACACGGGTGTTCTCGGCCCGGCTTACACGCGACTGAGCTGCATCAATCTCAACCGCGGTCACCAACCCTGGGGCGTTCCAACTTTTGAGCAAGGCTTCCGACATCCAGAGATGACCGCCAGGGGATGGATGAATGCGATCCGGAACAATCTTCTGGGCGAGCGTGGGATCAAGCCGGTTAGCTCGTTCGAGGTTCGCCACGAAGGGCGCATTCATATTGGCAAGCGTCAGATCCAAACGATGCGCAAGGTCGGCCACAAATTCGCCATATCGGATCAGCACCCCGTTGTAGCCTCCGGCAAAGTTCGGAGGCCGTGTGACATCGTCATAAGGCGAAGGCTCAATCACCGTGATGCGAACGCCGGGCAACCGGTCCCGCAGGCTCTGGATGATGTGCTCATAGCCCGCGCTGTAAGTGTGGAAGACCGACTCCTCAAACGGACGATACTCGCCATCATTCATGCCCAGCATGATGGTGACGACCGTCGGCTTGTACGGAAACACATCGCGGTTCAGCCGCAGATCAATGGGGCCGCCCGCGCCGCCGGTCACGCGGTCGCCTCCCCAGCCGGAATTCACAAAGCTGACTTTGAGCGCGGGAAACCGCGTGAGGGTGTAATCCTCCACATCCATCGTGTAATACTGCTGCTGGGTAATGCTATCCCCATAGAAAACCACCCGGTCGCCGGACTTCAGGTAATAGGAATCTTCGGCTTGCGCCGCAGACGCCTGGATTCCACTTAAAACAATCAGCAGACTGAAAATGAAAACCCACAAGGTCTTCTTGAGATGGAACTGTGCCATAACTTCTCCTGAGCCAAGTTATTCAGCTTTTGCAAAAACGCATCGTGTGTTTTACGCCTGAATCAGGCGATAACCACATTCATTACCGCGGCAGCGGTTTCTCGCCAACAATCCGGAATTTCGCCTGGACGCCAGGCCCTTCGCCGGGCTGGCTGCCGCCAATAAAAACAGTGTAATTGCCAGGCTGAACCATATGATTGCCCTGATCGGTCACCAGGCTTAAATCACGCGGGTCGAGCGTAAAAGTTATATGCCGAGTTTCACCGGCGGCAAGGCGGACCCGCTCGAACCCTTTCAGCGCGCGCAGCGGAGCGCCCGCCGTCGGAGGATACTCCAGATAAAGCTCCGCCACCTCACTCCCGGCGATTCTGGACGTGTTGCGGACCATGACCGCTGCGGTCAACGGCTGTCCGGCATGAATCTCATCCGATGACAACTTCAAATCGCTGAATGCAAAGCTCGAATAGCTGAGGCCGTAGCCGAAACCGTAAAGGGGCTTCCCGTGGAAGTAGCGATAGGTGCGATTCTGCATCGAGTAATCCGAAAAAGGCGGAAGCTGGCTGAGCGAAGCGTAGAATGTGACGGGCAACCGGCCACCCGGATTGTTCCGCCCGGCCAGCGTTTCCGCAATCGCCGCGCCGCCTTCTTCACCGGGATACCACGCTTCCAGAATGGCCGCGGCATGTTGCTGCGCCCAATTCACCGCCAGCGCGCTGCCGCTCATCAGGACGACCACCAGCGGCTTGCCCGTGGCAGCAAGCGCATGGAGCAATTCCTGCTGCACTTCAGGCAAATCGATGCTCGTGCGATCGCCTCCGCTGAAGCCTTCCACATGGATCGGCATTTCCTCGCCTTCCAGATGCGGTGAAAGCCCTACGAAAGCCACCACCACGTCCGCCTGTTGCGCAAGTTTCACAGCCTTTTCGCGCAGCAAATCGACGGGAGGCTGCCACTCCAGAGTGACGCCCGCTCCAAAAAGCGGGCCGCGATGCGCATACTCCAGGCGGAACGCGTGAGGCCTTGAGTCAGCGAAATGCGCTTGATAGACAGGCAGCTTCGGACGGTGATTGTACGTGCTGCCGTCGATCACCAGTTTACCATCCAGAAAGACGCGAAAGGTCTCGTGATCTCCGCAGGGGTAGCAGCCCGGTTCACGGAGGCTGAAGGCGTAGTCTCCGGGTCCGGGCGGCGTCAGCGTTCCGCTCCACCTCACTGAAAACGACCGCATGGGAATGCCCGGAGCGGGAGCGGCGGCATCCCAGTCAAATTGAATCTGCGGGTCTGTGCGGACGAGCGCAGGCTTGCCTGAAAAATCAGAATTAGCGAAGTACTCAGCCTTAAGCCCTGAAGCCGAAGGGGAATCCGTAGTATGGAAAACGGTGCGAGGCACAGGCAGCGGGAGTTCCGGCACGTAGGGCGACCCCTGCGCATAGAGAACATGCGCCTTGCCGGCGAACTGTTTCATCATTCCTTCGATAGGCAGAATCGGATGAGACGGCGCGCCGTGGTAGTTGCCCTCAATCGCCGCCAGCGATTCGGCATTTGGACCGATCACCGCAATCGTCTTAATGTTTGACTTCAAGGGCAAAATGCCGTCGTTCTTAAGCAGCACCATGGATTCGCGCGCCACCTGAAGGGCAAGTTGCCGATGCGCAGGCGAGTCAACTTCAGACATGGGAATGCGGTTGAAAGGAACCGCTTCAGGCGGATCAAACATGCCGAGACGCATGCGCGCAGTGAAAAGGCGCTTCACCGCCGTATCGATCACGTTTTCCTTTACCAGGCCCTCCTGCACCGCCTTCACTAGCGTGACGTATTCATTGCCGCACGTGGTATCGGTCCCCGCGCTCACCGCCATTGCTGAAGCGTGTTCAAGATCAGGCGCGGCGTGATGCCCCCTGAAAATATCCTCGACAGCGCCGCAATCGGAAGTGACGTAGCCTGGAAAACACCAGGCTCCGCGCAGCGTGTCTTGAAGAAGATGCTCGTTCGCGCAGGCAGGCGAGCCATCGACTGAAGTGTAAGCGCACATCACCGAATCCGCATGGCCCTGAACCACGGCGGCGCGAAACGCCGGCAGGTAAGCATCCTCCAGATCGCGCGGCGAGACGTCGATGTTCATGCTGTGGCGCGCAGGCTCCGGACCGCTATAAACAGCGTAGTGCTTGGGCGTGGCAACCACTTCCAGATATTTTGGATTGTTACCCTGAAGCCCGGCAACAAAGGCCACGCCAAGCTTGCTGGTCAGGTAGGGGTCCTCGCCGTAAGTTTCCTGCCCGCGTCCCCAGCGGGGATCGCGCACCAGGTTGATGTTGGGCGACCAGAAGGTGAGTCCGAAGTAGATGCTGTGATTGCCCTCGCGTTGCGCCTGGTTATACTTGGCCCGCGCCTCGGTTGAAATCACCCGCGCTTCCTGGTGAATCAGCGGCGCATCCCAGGTGGCCGCCATTCCGATGGCTTGCGGAAACACGGTGGCATAGCCCGAGCGCGCAACGCCATGCAACCCCTCGTTCCACCAATCGTAAGCGGAAATTCCAAGCCTCGGGATAGCCGGAGCCGTGTGCTGCATTTGCAGGACTTTTTCCTG
>DATGKJ010000209.1:0-6098 GCA_035294685.1 Terriglobia bacterium
GAATTACATAGTTGTCCGATATCCCATTATTTACCAACGTCGGACGCTCATCCGTGCTCAGGCGTCCACCGCTCGGAGCAAGGCAGAAATGTATTAGTTCATATCAATGACGTAGCTTTATTTTTGCGTGGTCCCTTAGCGGCGGTGGCCGAATCCGCCGCCATGAAATCCGCCGTGAAAGCCCCCATAGAACCTTGGCGCATAAAAGAATGTGAAGCTAGGCCCATAGAACGGATAAAACGCAGGTCCGAAGTAGGGGTAGAAATAGGGTGGATAGGGCGGCCAATAATAAGGGGGAGGGGGTGGCGGGCAGCCATATCCCGCGCAGCCGTTCGCCGGAGTCAGCCTGGGAGGCGCGGAATTAGCCGGCTGCTGATAATCAGTGGGTTGGACATAGCGGAAGGCCTGGGGAGCACGATCCGTAAAGACGGTCACCGCCGCCGCGGTCTGGAAGGTAAGCACTGTCTCGGGATAGATCACGGTGGGGCGACCCCGCGTGAGCAGCACGCCCACCGTAGCCGCCACCGCTCCCGCTCCGGCGCCGATGGCGGCGCCAGCGCCTCCTTCTGCCGCTGCGCCGATGGCGGCTCCCGCCGCTGAGGTCCCGCCGATCGCCGTTGCATCCCGGCCAACGGACGTGGGGCCTTTGCCGCTCGCCAACTGCGTCATGATGGTCACTTGCTGCCCGTCCACCAGCGTGAGTTCATTTAACTCCAGCGCCAGGCGTGAAACGCCTTTGATGCGTCCCGCTTTCTGCGCCTCTGCAACTCGCCCTCCGACGGTCTCGCCGCGTTGCGCCACCACAATGCCATCCACGACGATAGGCTGCACCAGGGTTCCCGAAAAGCCATCCCCGGCTTGATTTTTATCGGACGACAGGTATTGGTCGATGCGGATAGTAATAAAGGTCCCTGGCCTGATCGTCAAACGCTCTGGAATCATTCGGCTTTCCTGGCCCGCAGGAGGGTCAGTGGACTGATTTGGGCCGGATGAAAGGTTCTGGGAATTCGCAGGGCTGGACCCAGCATTGGAATTTGGAGGAGCAGAGCCTTGTTGGGCCGGTGGGTTGCTGAAGCGATGCCATCCCGGGGCAGGCGCGGCATTCTGCTGGGGCGAAGGCTCTGAAGGTGGAGCATCAGTCTGGGATTCCTGTCCGAAGGCCAGGCTTACAGCGGCCAGGAAGATTAAAGCGCAAAGCGCCATCCTGCGAATTAACTTGATCGGCATGCTCATCAGAACCTTTCTTTCAAAAAAGTTACCTTCGAGTGATTGGAGCATTCATCTTGCCAATCTTTTGGAGATGTAATATCTCATTGCAAAATCGGGAATTAGTCTTAAGTGCCAATTGCCTTCACCTTAGCCTCTAGCTGATATCCACCACTTTCTGATGAATTTCAGCCACCTGGGGTTGTGTTCAGGAATCAGGGGTACAGATAGGGTGGCTACTTATGCTTCGGGGTCCGTTTTCTAGCAGCTAGAGACAGGCCTTACCACGGAGATCACGGGAAGAGACCTCTGTGTCCTCCGTGGTGAAGCAATTTATGGCAACGATCTATAAGCGGGGCTGACCACGGGAAGCACAGCATGCCAAGGCCGCGATCCAAAGCAAATTCAAATCTCAAATTTCAAATTTCAAATTCCAAAAAGCGACTGCCTCTTGACTCCACACAGCGACCGTCGTGAAAAGAAGATACCAGCCGCCTTCAGTCGTCAGCATCAGGGAGGAAAACGGTGTGCCGGGGCGCAGGCATTGGCGCGAAGCCTTTTCGTTCCTGCCAAAGGATGGCATTCAGTTCAGCAGAGTTCACAGAATCCGCGTGCGTGAAATCCATTTTCATGGATTCTTTCGCGCCGGGAGCCTGCGGTGGATTCTGTTCGTAGATCAGGTGATTGTTGCGATTGCGGTAATCGGCTTTGAATGCCGTCTGGTCGCCCGGTCCGGAAAAGAGTTCGGTCATGATAGGCGCTTGCGCGTCGTTGTTGTTCATCGGTGGCAGGCCGAGCAACGCCTCCATGGTATGCACCATGCTGACGGTGGTGTAAAAGCGGGAATCGACGTAGGGATGATGGAGGGATCCCGGCGAATACTTGCTGATCACCAGGGCTGTGCTGCGATGGGCATCCACGTGGTCCGGTCCGTCTTGCGCATCATCTTCCAGAATGAAGATGGCGGTATCGTCCCAGTAAGGGCTATGCGAGACGGCATCGATGACGCGGCCCACGGCGAGATCATTGTCCGCAACCGAGGCTTCGGGCTTGGGCCAGCCAGGACGGGCGCCGGCCGTGTGATCATCGGGAAGGCGCAAAATAATAAACTGCGGAAGCTCGACGCCCTCGCCCGTCTCACGCGCCTGAACGAACTTGCGGAACTCGTTCAGGAACTCATCGGCCCGCAACTGGTCGGGATAATCCAGCCGGAAGTCCGCATAGCGGGGGTCAAAGTGGCCTACAAGCTGCGGCATGGTGGCCTGATCGCGCGCGATCATCGGCACGGGCCATGGCCAGGGGCTCGCCGAGCCTGGGGGATCGCCGACGTTGGAAGGCAGCGGCTGGCCTTGATCCACAAACGCCTTCGGACACGCTTCGCTGGCCGGCAACGGAGTGCCTTCAAGAGGCGACGTCGAATGCCGCTGGCCCTGGTCGCACCAGTGAGTAGCGACAAATTCGCCGTAATTCCGGTGCGTCAACCCGTGGCGCGCCACATTCGCCCAGATGTAGCCCGTCCCGGGCTCATCCACGTCCGGAATCCCTTCAGCCAGAGGAAATGAATTGAGCACTTCGCCTTCATAATCGTAAGTGCGCTCTGAGCTGCGGTAGGCAATCTCCCAGGTTTTCTCAGTGTAATCGCTGTCAATCGCGGCCATCGACCACACATGCCCATTGCCGGAGACTTCGCCGCTCACATAGAAGTTATCGAGCACCCCGAATTGCAAGGCGAGTTTATGTTCATTGGGCGTGATATCCCAGCCGTACATCGTGATGGCGGGGTCGCCGTTGCCTGGCTTGAGGTCGCCGAAGATCTGGTCGTAAGTGCGATTTTCCTTGATGATGTAAATCACGTGCCGGATGGGGTTATGCCCTGAAGCGAAATGGAATTCTTCAGGCGCCTGATTCATCAAGTTATCGGCTTCGACTTTGCGGGTGAGCGCGGCCAAGCGTCTTTCAGCCTGAGGAATCCGCACGCGAGCAATCGAACCGTGGATCAGTGTGGCAATATATTGATACGGGCGGCGCTGCGCTGCCCGTTCGGCGGCAGTCGTCAAAGCATTGGGGCCAGTCCCTTCGCCCTTGCCAGTGGCAATCAACAGATCCATTCCGCGCACTGCCAGCGCAGTGGGATACCATTCGGTGGGAAGAAAACCTTGCGGCTTCAGGTTCAGCGGCTCTTCCTCTGATTGGCCATGCGTCCCCAGCGCGGAGAGATCGTAGAGAGCCACGGCGTCCGTCGCCGCGTCAGCCACAAATAGTGTTTTTCCATCCGGAGTTATAGCCAGGGCGTTCGGATAAGAGCCGCCATATTTCTGGCCGGGCAATTCGGTTGAAAGCGTCGCAACAAGTTTTCCGCTGGCAACGTCAATGGCAGCAACCCGATCGGCATTGGAGAGTGCGACAAAAAGATATTTTTCGTCGGGACTGAGCAGCAGAGCTGAAGGGTGAGAGCCGGCCGCTATGGGATTGGAAGGCTGAAACAGCGTAATCCAGCGCAGGACCTTGCCTTGTGAAAGGTCCAGTTCCGCGACGGCGGAGGCGTTCCAGAGGCTGCAAAATCCAAGATGGCCGTCGCGCGTCGCCGCAACGCCATAGGGAAACGTCGCGGGAACGTGCGGACCATGGCTGAGGTCAAATCGATGCAGGATTTTTCCGTCGGCGGCATCCAACAATAAAGCATCGTCGGAGAGATTGTCGGCTACCAGCAGTTGTTCGCCACTCGGAGCTTCCTCGTTGCCCGTCGAGGAAGTCGCCGCGCTCGCCTGGTTCCTGCTGATGACCGTAATCCCGGCAGGGTAAGGATCAGCCATACCCGCAGGCACGGCTTTTGAGACGGTCGTCGGCTGCTGATCCGGGCGCAAGGGCTGAAGTGGGATTTTCAGAAATCCTTCGGGAGCCAGCGACCCTTTCGAGAATTGATAGATCGCAATTCCGTTTCCTGTGTCGCCGGTCTCTTCGCCGTTTGGATCTGTCCGTGAGGCGAATGAGGCATAGAGTTTATGACCATCGGCGCTGAAGGCGAGACCCAGAAAATAGGTTTGATGAGCGCCTTTACCGAGCCTGGGATCAGGATAATCCGTCAGCCGGTTATCGCGCAGGTCGAGAATGGCAATCGATTCGCGGTATTGAGATTCCTCAACCCCGTAACCGTTGTTTAGAATCGCAAGATAGTTTCCATCCGGGCTGAGCGCGAGCGCTGTGGGGAAGCTGTTGGTTCTTTGAGGGTGCCCGGGAACAGGCATCCTCAGGAGCTTGCTCGTGGATAAGTCCCGCACTTTCCCCTGGCGCGAATGCCCCATGCCAGGCATGAAAGCCGCCCCTAACACGACGAGCATCGCTGTGAATAGGCGTCTTCGGCTCATGATTTCCCCTGTTAGTGTGGTTTCTGTTTGATCGGCGTAATGGCCGCCACTTCAATGCCGCTGCCCTTCAGGGTTCCAATCACTCTGACTTTCTGGCCGGCGTAAGCTTTCGCCTTGATCTGGTCGCTGAGCGCATAGACTTTCTTGCGCGCCTCATCGACCAGCACAAATTTAGCTCCCATTTGAACGCATCGCAGCGTACATTGTTTAGCGGATATTCCGCCCATCATATGATGCAGCCCGCAGGCGCTATCGCTGATGCTGCCGGTAAAAGCTCTGTGACCTGGCGCGGCCCTGGGGGATGTCAAGGTTGCGGCCGCGCTCAAAAGCGCGATGCACAAAAAAAGGATGAAGTTTCTCACGGTCCCCCTCCAGAGACTGAAAGCTGAGGATTCTTAAACCGAGGCGCTAATAGAACGAATAGGCCAGCCCTTTGGTCTTGCGATCCACCAGGAGGCCGAGCGGCGGCTCCTCATGATTGATTCTGACCAGCACCAGGACCGTTGTCGAGCCTTTGGATTCTGCGTGAATAATCTCAAAGCTGCGAATCTTACCATAATCTCCCTCCGGCCCCCAATCGTGCATAAAGTCGCTGAATTGGTAAGATGGCGCCGGTTTCCAGAGTTGATACGCTTTCCGGTAATCTCCTCTTTCAAGCGTCGTCAGAAATCGGGAAACGGCCCGTTCCTCCGGGTAGTCCCAGAGGCTGTACGTTACGAAACCGGCTATCGCCGCCAGAATGATGATGAAAAGAGGAAGAGGAATGTATTTAAAGATGCCCCTTTTGGGTTTCGGTGGTTTTGCGTCCATCAAGGTCATTGGCATCGTTGCGCTCCCAACCACTCTCTTGGGGATTCCGTGTGGTTTCTGTCCCCCACAGCATAGCAGAGCTTTCTCAACTCTTCCCCTTCTCATGTTACGCGAATCGATGGCAACCTGTCAGGGCATGCTTTCAGATCTTATGGGTGAGCGGATTTGTTTGCGCTAGAACGTTCGCCGGAAGAGCGCAGTGGCTGACACCATCATGATCAATGAAAAGACAACCAGGAACGTGATGTCTCCGGTGATGGCGGCAAAGCCGGTATTTTTGAGGAGCAGAGCCTTAAATCCGTGAATGGCATAGGTGAATGGATCGACGATGGCAATCCAATGCATCCAGGAGGGAAATGCGTTGATGGGGTAAATCGCGCCGCTTGGGAAGAAGAGCAGCGTATTCAGCACGCCAAAGATTGACCGGGGGACCAGCGGATCGTCCGTCCGCACCATCATCAGGAACATCATGCTGATGAAAGCGATGGACGTCGGCACAATCACCATGAACATTTTCGCCAGGCGCCAGGGATCGAGGGGATCGGGGATACCCGCAATCAGCGTCCCAAAAACCATCAGGATCACTCCCGCCATAACTCCTTTGATGGCTCCGGACAACGTGAAGCCGAGGATGAGTTCGGTCTTGCCAATGGGCGTAACCAGGTAGCCTTCATGCACCCCGCGCGCCTTGTCGTCAATGTACATGATGCCCCCGCC
>DATGKJ010000210.1:0-5899 GCA_035294685.1 Terriglobia bacterium
TGGGCCTTGGGCCGGAAGCCCTCACCGGCATCAATGGATTCGCGCCTAAAGTCGAGGCGGCGAAATGCGCGCTGATTGGCGCGCGGGATCTGGATGCGCGCGAAAGACGCATCATTCAGAAATCCGGGGTTCGCGTCTTTACGATGCGCGACATCGATGAACAGGGCATGCGCGCCGTGATGGAGAAGAGCCTGGCGCTCGCAACAGAAGGCACTGCGGGATTCATCACGTCGTTTGATATGGACGTGGTGGACCCCTCCGAAGCCCCCGGCGTCGGAACGCCGGTGCGCGGCGGGCTGACCTTTCGCGAGGCTCACCTGGCCATGGAAATGATCGCCGACAGCGGCAAGATGCTTTCCCTGGAACTGGTGGAAATTAATCCGATCATCGACATGATGAACAAGACGGCCATCCTGGGCGTAGGGCTGATCACATCAGCGTTTGGGAAGAAGATTCTTTAGCAGGTGGGCTAACTCAGACACGTGATATGCCTTGGCGCGTTAATGTTAGGCTGAGTCCCGTGCCTGTCATTCTGACGCGGAGCGAAGCGAAACGGAAGAATCCCTGTATTGGCTTGATTCTATAAATACAGGAATTCTTCGCTCGCTCAGAATGACAGACAAAGGCTTAAGAACGACAGGCCATCGGCTTGGTTAATCTACTTTTCTTTTTTTCTTTACAACACACAGAATTTCCCTGGGCAAATGGATTTATGGAAAAAAGGCTTCGCGTTGGAATTCTATTTGGCGGACGTTCCGGCGAGCACGAAATTTCCTTACAGTCGGCAGCTTCGGTAATGCAGGCCATCGACCGCAAGAAATATGCGGTCGTGCCAATCGGAATCACTCCGGAAGGCCGCTGGGTGCTCGGCCATCCGGCTTTGGAAGCGCCCGCCCCGCAAGCGCTGGCCAAAGTGATCGACGACGGAAAACCGGTTATCGCTTCGGCTGATCCGACAGGGCCGAAATTGATTCCATTGAACTCGCTTTCGCGGACGAAGCCGAGCGCTGTTCCCAAACTGGACGTTGTCTTCCCTGTTCTCCACGGCACATTTGGCGAGGATGGCACGGTGCAGGGCCTGCTGGAGTTGGCAGGAATACCCTATGTCGGCGCGGGAGTGTTAGGCTCCGCTGTCGGCATGGATAAAGACGTGATGAAACGGCTCTTTCGGGATGCGGGGCTTCCTGTCGTACCCTGGGTCTTGATACTTCGCAGCGAGTGGGAGGCGAACCCTTCCAGCATGCGGAGACGCATTGGAAAGGAAATCGGCTATCCAGCCTTTGTCAAGCCGGCTAATCTGGGATCCTCAGTTGGAATCAGCAAAGTCCATCGGGCAGGAGAATTGGACCGAGCCATGAAGCTGGCCGCGAAATACGACCGGAAAATCCTGGTTGAAAAAGGAATCGATGCGCGCGAGATTGAATGCGCCGTGCTGGGGAACGACCAGCAGGAGGCGTCCATCCCCGGAGAAATTATTCCCGCCAACGAATTCTACGATTACGATGCAAAGTACGTCAGCGAAGGATCGCGGCTGATCATTCCCGCCCGGCTCACTGCGCGCCAAACCCGCGAGGCGCGCGAACTCGCCATTCGCGCCTTCAAAGCCATCGACTGTTCCGGGATGGCGCGAGTGGATTTTCTTCTCGACCGCAAGACCGGCAAGTTCTTCGTGAACGAAATCAACACAATTCCCGGATTCACTTCCATCAGCATGTATCCGAAGCTGTGGGAAGCCAGCGGGCTTCCCTACCCGAAGCTCATCGACCGGCTGATAGAGCTTGCCTTGGAACGCCACCGGGAAAAGTCGAGGACCCAGTATCGCCTGTAGCCTCGGTCGTCCGCAGTCAAAGGAACTGTCATTCTGAGCGAGCCCTTCGGGTTCGCTCAAGGTAAACTCCGAGCGGCGAAGAATCCCTGCATTTGTAAAGCGAAATACGGGGATCCTTCGCTCCGCTCAGGATGACAAGCTGAGGACTCAGAATGAGCGGACAGCGCCGCGCGGAGAATTACGCTTTGACGCCAATAATAATCGGCGAGTGCAGGCCAATCTCCGCTGTCTCGACTCGATCAAAGCCCGCCTCTTTAAGCCACTGCTCATACTCGCCCAGCGTATAGGTTCCGCCTTCCTCAGTATGCAGGAGCATGTTCAAAGCAAAAATGACAGGGAAAACCGGTCCCGTGCGTTCTTCGTTCGGCACCATGTCGATGATGGCCACTCGTCCGCCGGGCCGCAGGGCGCGATGAAGGCGCTTAAATAAATCGCGGGAAGATTTCTCCCCTTCGGAATGGCAGATGTTGCCAAGCAGGGCCAGATCAAACTGGTTTTCACCGAAATCAACCTGCTTCAGATCACCCGGCAGAAAATCATAGCGATCTTCCACTCCGTGGCGCCGGAGATATTCTCGCGTCAGCTTGAGAACATTCGGAAAGTCCTGCGCCGTAACGCGCGCGTCACGATCCGCTTCAGCCACTGCAATGCCCCATACTCCGGAACCGCATGCGATGTCCACTGCGCGCAATCCTTGATGTGAGCTGCCCGCGCCCAATGCGGCGGCCAAACGTCTGGCAGGCTCCCAATTGAGGATGTGAAGGCTGCGCACCAGGATGGGGAAAAACTCTTCGGCCGCCTGCTGCGGAGTGATGGCCCGCAGAGGCTTCCCGGTGCGGATCGCGTCCGTGAGGTGCGACCATAATTCCCAGATCGCGTTGGTTTCCATAATAGCCCCCGCATAGTTCGGGCTGCTGCGAACCAGGAATTGAGAGGAAAGGGGCGTCAATTCATAGTGACCGTCATTCTTATTGACCAGCCGGAAGGCGGCAAGAGCATCCAGCAACATCCGCGTCCCACGCTCGGAAGCGCCAGCAGCTTTGGCAATCTCTTGCGCCGTGGTATTCCCATCCGCAATGTGAGAGAAGATTCCGAGTTGGACTGACGCGGAAAGGACGCGCGTGGGCGCCATCGCAAACTGCATCTCCAGCAGGGACCCAACATTGGGCTCCTCAGGTTTTATTTGGCTCATTTCAGGCATAGGATTCCCTCCAAAGTTTGTACCCATTGAGATTGCAAGGGGGTTGATAGTGTGAATGCGTTAGATTACCGAGCGCCAGACAATTTCGACAAGTAAATAATTTGTAAGCTTGCCGCTGCTTTTTTCTAATAGATCACCGCCCCGCATTCTGGCGTTCCATCATCCACTGCGGATATAGCGTGGATGGGGCCGTCGTGGCGGAGAGCTTTTTGAGCTGCGCATCCGTCAACTTGATTTCTGTCATTTTGAGATTTTCAGCAAGCTGGGACATTTTATTGGCGCCGATGATTACGGATGTGATCCCAGGCTGGGCAAGCACCCAGGCAAGAGCCGCCTGGGCGACGGTCGCCCCAACCTCCCTGGCCACCTGCTCCAGAGCTTCGACAGCATCGTAGCCGCGTTCCTGATCGATCGGAGGGAAATCGAACTTTGACCGCCGGGCGTCCCCCGGTTTCGTTCCGTCACGGCGAAACTTGCCGGTCAGAAAGCCGCCCGAGAGCGGCGACCAGGGCAACACCGCCAACCCCTCCTCACGGCATAAAGGCAATAACTCATGCTCCAGATCGCGGCCCGCCAGCGAATAATACGCCTGGAGCGAAATAAAGCGATGCCAGCCGTTGCCCAAAGCCACATAAAGCGCCTTGGCCAGGTGCCGGGCTGACCAGTTGGAGCAACCCAGGTAAAGCACTTTACCCTGGCGCACCAGATCATCCAACGCCCTCAAAGTCTCTTCCATCGGGGTGGCAACGTCCCACCCATGCACCTGGTAAAGGTCGATGTAATCCACTTTCAGCCGCCGCAGGCTGGCCTCACAAGCTGTCAGGATGTGCTGCCGTGAGAGTCCCACATTGTTCACATCGCCGGAGCCCTTCATCGCCGCTTCACTCATCGGAGAGCGAACCTTGGTGGCTATCACGACGGCATCGCGCCGCGCGCCGGCCTGTCTCAAAGCCTCTCCCAATAATTCCTCCGATTCCCCGTAGGAATAAACATCCGCTGTGTCAAAGAAATTCACGCCAGCCTCAATCGCGCGCGCCACCATCTGATTTGCGCCCTGCTGATCAACCACGCCGATATTAAAGAAGCGCGAGCCAAAGGTCATCGCTCCCAGGCAGATCTCAGAAACCTTCAGTCCCGTATCGCCGAGTCTCCGATACTTCATTCGCCTTTTCTCCTGTTTTGGATCAGTGGATAGCTGAAAGAGCGCGCCTGGCCGCCCTGCCCAGATCGGTGTTCGGCACGGCCTGAGCCACCTGCTGGTATTGCTTTCGCGCCTCAGGCAAGCGATTCAGGCGGCGGTTAAGATCCGCCGCAGCAAGCTCTGATTGATAAACCGCTCTGGACTTATCGGGAAGACTTCCCGCTTCCTCATAGAGCTGCAGAGCCGTTTCGTAGTCGTTCAGATGCTCGTGAGCCTGCCCCGCGCGGTAAAGAATCATCGCGGCAGGAATGCGAGGAGACCCTTTCTCTCCGCGCACAAATTTTTCGACGGTGGCGTCGTAGAGCCGGACAGCGGCGCGCCAGTCGCCTTCAGCCTTATCCACGCGGGCAAGTTCCATAGGGACCAGGAAATTTTCCGGAAACAGGCGTTCCAGCTCTCCCAGCAGAGAGCGCGCCTCGGGGTATTTCTTCTCGCGCTCGTAAATGGCGACCAGCACAATCTTCGCATCCACGCGCGTGTAATGCCCATCCTGGCTCGCCCGCTGCAACTCCTCGATTCCGCGTTTCCGGTTGCCGTGGATGCCGGCCACTGCGGTCATGATTTGGACGTACCAAGGCAGCGCGCCTATCGCATAGTCCGCGATGCCAATCACCAGGCAGGCATCGGCATCGTGGGGATCAAGCTTCAGGAGCTTTTGGTTCAGTTTGTAGGCCAGTTTGCCTTCCCGCAAAGCCGCGAAATAGGAACGCAGCAGAGCAAATTCATATTCCGTGCGCACGCTGTGAGTGACACCCAGCCAGTAGAGCGCCTCAGCATCCCGGGAATTTTCCTTCAGGCGATCGGTTTCGAGCTTCGTCGCCTGGTCGAGCGCCGCGTTCAGATTCTTTTCAAACCCGGCAGGGAGCGGCTGCCTGCGCTGGTGAAAGACTTCGCCGGTGTTGAGATAGGCTTCACCGGAGAAAAGGCTCTCTCGAAGCATCTCCTGATCCAGGATGGTTTCGGCCAGATAATTCCAGGCGCGGAAATCCGAGGGATGCTCCCCAAGCCAGGAGCGCAACGCGGATTCTGCCTTTGCGTATTCGGCATTATACATGGCATTGAGCACACTCGCCAAAGGGTCAGGCTTTTCCGCAGGAGAGCTTGACGGCAAAGGTTTTGCCGCCAGAACAGCCGGTGCCGCGAGCGAAACGGCCGCCATCAGCGTCAAAAGAGCGCTCGCTTGGGGGCGAAAAATTCGCTTATTTTTATCCATACTTCATTGTACTTTCTTCGTGGCGCAAAATGACCATCCTTATAATTACTGAGATAAGCAGGATTTCACCTGAAGACGAATCTGGCCGGTCGCCGAAAAAACATTCTGGGGCAATGTCACTCCCAGCCCTTCGTCAGAGATACATGACAAGTGACGAGAGACCCGAGACGAGAGGAGGGCCAAGGCGACGGATGTGGCTCATCTCTCATCTCTCGTCTCTGCCTTTCAGCAACCCGCTTGACGCCGCCCATCGCCTGTGATCAAATTAACTATCCAGTTAGTTAATTTGGTTGATGAAAGCCACTATAACCCAGAACGATCTCCGATTGCAGCGCGGCGTCAAGGCTCGTCAGGCAATCCTGCGCGCCGCGGAACACATTTTTGCCGATAAGGGGCTAGAAGGGGCGCGGACTGATGAAATCGCGCGAAAGGCCGGCGTCAATAAGGCGCTGCTCT
>DATGKJ010000211.1:0-15685 GCA_035294685.1 Terriglobia bacterium
ACCGCATCTTCATTGCTTTGATTCCCATAACTTTAGCTCCTTAACTGACGTTTCCTGTGAACGATTCTAATTTTGCATCGTTCGCAACCCCTTCAAAGTGTTATACGCGCCGGCTCAAAACGCCGTTTCACCCGGTCCGAAATTATTTACGATCGTCTGCATTTTTAGACTTAAACAAATGCCGGGATTCTTCGCCGCCTTCGGCTTCTCAGAATGACAGGCCCTCGGGGGTTTTCAGCCACCTATTCATGAATTCTTCTTTGCGTCTTTGCGCGAGGCTGTAGCTTTTTCTTCCCGATGCGGCAACCGGCCGATCCGTGGGGTGCTCGGGCCTGACGGGCGTCCCGCCCATGGGTTCAGTCCAGGTATTTATATGACATACGACTAGCGTCACCGTCCGGACGGCCTTGTTCTATAAAGGCAGGCCAAGACTGGCAGCGTAGATGATAACGGATTTGATTTTCAGGCGTCTTAATGGAACTACGGGGGTGCGGTTGTCGTAGTAACGGCCAGGAGACGTTCACATGTCCACGCTGATGCAGGATCTTCGCTATGCCTTCCGGCGGATGCGGCGCTCGCCTGGATTCGCGCTCGTGTGCATTATCACACTCGCTTTGGGGATTGGGGCAAACACCGCGATTTTCACCCTGGTGGACGCGGTGATGCTCAAAAGCCTGCCCGTGGCGGACCCCGGCCAGCTCTATCGCGTTGGGAACGCCGACAACTGCTGCGTGCTGGGCGGGATGCAGGATAATTGGGATATTTATTCTTACGACCTCTACAAACAACTCCGCGACCACACGCCCCAGTTCAGCCAGATGGCCGCCTTCCAGGCAGCGCCGCAAAACGTGAGCGTGCGCCGCAGCGGCTCGACCGGGCCGGCGCAGGCCTACAGCGAAGAGTTCGTCTCGGGCAATTACTTCTCCATGTTCGGCATTGGCGCATTTGCCGGAAGAGTTATCACGCCCGCAGACGACACGCCCAACGCCCCGCCCGTAGCCGTGATGAGCTATCGCACCTGGCAAACGCATTTCGGCCTTGATCCTAAGGTGGTCGGCTCGACTTTCACCATCAACACCATGCCTTACATCATCGCCGGCATCGCCCCACCCGGCTTTTTCGGAGACACATTGCGCGCCGACCCGCCGGATTTCTGGCTGCCGCTTGCGACAGAACCCGCGCTCCAGGGGCAGAATTCGATCCTGAACAATCCCGGCCTGCATTGGCTTCATGTGATTGGACGGTTGAAACCCGGCGCAAGCACAGCCAACATTCAATCGGAGGTTACGGTCGAGCTTCAGCGATGGCTCAGCGCGCGGCCGGACCTCACCGCCTACGACCGCTCGCAGATCAAGAAGCAGCACATCACGCTTGCTCCCGGCGGGGCTGGCGTGACCGAGATGCAGGATCAAACGAAGTCGGGCCTTTGCCTGCTGATGATTATCGCCGGCCTGGTATTGCTGATTGCCTGCGCCAATATTGCAAACCTGTTTCTCGCCCGGGGCGCCGCGACGCGCGCAGAGACCGCCATTCGCGTGGCGCTGGGCGCGCCTCGAAGAACGGTGATCCGCCAGATTCTGACTGAAAGCGTTCTGTTTGCGGTCGTGGGTGGAGTGGCCGGACTTTTTGTAGCCTTTGTTGGCGCTCGCGCCATACTGCTGATCGCCTTCCGCGGCGCGCACGACATTCCCATCAATCCCACGCCGTCGCTTGCGGTGCTGGGCTTCGCCTTCCTGCTTTCACTCGCGACGGGCGTCATTTTCGGCGCCGCGCCCGCATGGGTGGCTTCGCGCGCTGACCCTGCCGATGCCTTGCGCGGCGCGGGGCGCTCCACGCGCGACCGTTCTTCGCTACCGCAAAAGTCTCTTGTTGTAATTCAGGTCGCGCTCTCGGCAGTGCTCCTGATTGGCGCGGGCCTCCTGACCGAAAGCCTGCGCAACGTCGAAAATCAGAACTTTGGCTTTACGCCTCAGGGCCGTCTGATTGTGCGGGTGAACCCCGCCCTCGCCGGGTATAAACCCGATCAACTTTACGGCCTTTATCAGCAGCTTGAACAGCGCCTGCCGCAAATCCCGGGCGTGATCAGCGCCAGCTATTCAACTTATAGCCCCATGCGGGGCAATAACTGGAGCTTCAACTTTCACATCGAAGGCCGTTCGCCCGACGAGCGGGACGGCGCTTCGTTCGTCTGCGTAAGTCCGCATTATTTCGAAACCATCGGCACGCACCTGCTGCGCGGACGCACCATCACCGAACAGGATACGCCCAACTCGCCCCCGGTGGCCGTCATCAACCAGGCTTTCGCCAAAAAATTCTTTCCCAAGCAGGATCCCATTGGGCAACACTTCGGGATGGGCAACCCAAGCCACGCCGGAGACATGGAGATTGTCGGCATCGTGCAGGATGCGAAGTATCAGAACGCGCGCGTGCCCGCCTATCCAACTTTCTTTATGCCATTCTTTCAAGTGAGCAAAGATCCCAAGCTGGCATTCCTGAGAATCGCGGCCGCCTATCTCGGCGATATCGAGCTTCACGTGGCTGGAAGGCCGGAGAATATCGAAGAGGCCGTCCGGCGCACGCTGAATAGCATCAATCCAAACCTGACCATCCTGGACATGATGAGCCTCACCGAACAACTCGACCTCAACTTCAATCAGGATAAGCTGATCGCGCGGCTCACCGAACTCTTCGGCCTGCTTGCCTTGCTGCTTGCCTGCGTGGGGCTTTACGGCGTTACGTCCTACTCCGTGGCGCGCCGGACAAATGAGATTGGCATTCGTATGGCGCTGGGCGCGAACCGCACGAACGTCTTGTGGCTGGTATTGCGAGGAGCGCTGATCCAGCTTGGCATCGGCCTTGTCATCGGGATTCCAGTGGTGCTCGCAGGCGGACGCCTGATGGCCAGCCAGCTTTACGGCGTGAAGAGTCATGATCCGATGATTCTGAGTGTGGCGGTGGTGGCCCTCGCCGCCTGCGCGGTGGTCGCGGCTCTTGTCCCAGCCCGACGCGCGGCTTCAATTGATCCCATGCAGGCCCTGCGGACGGAATGACCGAGACTTCCCTCAGGCAGATAGGGGCGAACAGCGTCCCGTTCTGTGCGGCGTTGTTCCCGCCTGGAAGCGCGCCGTGAGCGATGCCGTCCGGGGCGCGCGCCGCACGCCCCTACAGAGCGCCTTGTGAAATTCTGGTATTTGACAGTGCCATCCGGGAAAGAATATTCTTGGATTCGTTCAGATGAGTTTGAGCAACCACGGGAAATTCGGGTGGCAAGGCATCGCATTCGCCTTAGTGATTGCCTTCAGTCTAAGCTCTTTCTCGGCGCTTGCCTGCCCGCTTCTCTGCCTTCCACAACATTGTACGCAGAGCCAGGGATCGCCCATGCGTAGCGCGCCAAGTGGTCCGGCATGCTGCCCCGCTCATTCCGGTCGGAAAGGCTCCGCGCCCTCAAACGCCCCGGAAGGCGGCTGCATTCATCAGCATCATGGCTCCATGCTGCCTGTTTTCTCCGGCACGATCGCGGCTGAGCGCTCTTCCGTGCTGGCCCTTGTGACGACTATCCACATTCCCTCTCTGGTACTCGCAATTCCATCCCTCACTTCGATCGATTCGTCTCCTCCAACTTATTCAACGGGGCGAGCGATCTGCCAGATAGAATCCCTCTTCCGCATTTAGACTCTTTTGCGCCTTGAGTGATTGCGCTGAGCGCGCGATGAATGTGGGAAACCGCGCGCATCGCGTAGAGGCGGACGGCGGTCGCCTTGGGCGCACATCGCGCGTCTCCACGCCAGAACGTAATTTTCACAAGCAGCAGGAGGAATCATGAGCAAAGGCAGGCGAGACTTTTTCCGAAAGGCATTTACGGGCGCAGGTCTGCTGGCCGGAGCGAAAGGACTTGTCCTCAGCCCGCGCGAGGTCGCCGCGAGAGAAACCGCAAGCGCGTCGCGCGGGCCTCAAGAGGCAAAGCTTAAAGCCCTGCGCTCAAAGCAGGGATCCACGTCTTCGTGGATTCCCGCCCGTACCCCCGACGTGCCCGACCTGCCGTTCACCTGGGATAACGGCATCAAGGTGTTCCATCTTGTGGCCGAGCCTGTCAAGCGACAGATTACTCCAACCCAAACGCTCGACCTCTGGGGCTACAACGGAACTTCTCCCGGACCGACCATTCAGGTGAGGCAAGGGGATCGGGTGCGGATTATCTTCGACAATCACTTGCCGGAGCCGACCGCGATGCACTGGCACGGATTTGAAATTCCGAACGATATGGACGGCGCTCCGGGCATCAGCCAGGACCCTGTCTTGCCAGGAGGGCGCTTCATCTACGAATTCACCCTGCATCAGGCAGGAACTTATTTTTATCACTCCCACATGGCGATGCAGGAAATGATCGGGATGCTCGGAGCGTTCATCATGCATCCCAAAACATCCTACGAGCCTCGCGTGGATAAAGACTTTGTTCTGTTGCTGCAGGAATACGCCGTCCTCCCCAATAACAGCATCCCTAACACCATGAACATGGAGTTCAACTGGCTGGTGATCAACGGGAAGTCGGGGCCAGCATGCACGCCTCTCATCGTCCGGCTTGGAGATCGAGTCCGCATCCGGCTGAACAATCTGGGAATGGACCATCATCCCATTCACGTTCACGGCTACACGTTCTATGTGACCGGCACGGAGGCGGGGCGCGCGCCAGAATCCACGTGGAAACCCGAAAACACTGTGCTGGTCGGCGTGGCTCAGGCGCGCGACATCGAATTTGTCGCTAACAATCCCGGCGATTGGATGCTGCATTGCCATCTACCGCACCACATGATGAACCAGATGTCTTCCACCGTCGGCCCCATGACGCGACTTGGCAAAGGCATGCCGGCAGGGGCTGCCATGGAGGAGGGTATGGGAATGCTGACCGGGACACCCGGAGCGCCCATGGGAGAAGACTATGGGCCGAGCCTTGGGCGAGGCATGGGAGTGGGATCAACTCTTGATCAGACGACAGGCAATACCCCGTTATCCCTCTCGAAAGCCGTCTTGCAGACTGCATCACCCAGCGCTACCGAAATCCAGCAAGGGCACATGCACTCCATGCCTGGATCAGAGATGACCGCCATGATCAGCCCGAATGCCAATAGCGTCCCAGGCTTCCCTCAGGACGCTTATATGGAAGGCCCTATGATGAATATCGATCACATGCTTCAGAAGCCGGAAAACTACGGCCTGCGTCCCGGCTGGAGCGGCTATATGCAGGGCATGATGACTCTGGTGCGCGTCCTTCCGCCCGATCTCTACGACAAAATCGTGGCGTTACAGGAAAGGGCCTCATCTCAAGCTGGTTAGCTCATTGAACGCCGGAACAGCCATGCCATTTGCCATGATGGTGACGTATTCCCATAAAACTTTGGTAGCCGCTGGATTCCCGTCCGGCGCGGGAATGACGGCGATGGAGAAAGCGATGCTGTCATGTCACATATACCCAAATTGCGAAATTCGACTGGTAAGAATCCACCGCTCAGGAGAATTCCTATGCGCGCTGTTTATCTGAAAATGCTTCCTGTTTTCTGTATTGCGGCCTTGATCGTTTCCCCTCACGTTATCCTGGCGCAGGAATCGCAGCATGGAACGGACCAGAATACAACCTCAGAACAGGGGCCTCAGCAGGCAAAGCGCACTCTCGAAGACCTGGAGCAACTTGCTCTGAAGCACAACCCCACGCTGGCGCAGGCGGCCGATGCCATTCAGGCAGCCAAAGGGCGGAAGCTTCAGGCCGGGCTTTATCCGAACCCCGTCGTGGGCTATGACGGAGACGAAATCCGGCCAGGTCCTATCACTCGCGGCGGCGAGCATGGATTTTTTATCCAGCAGGATATCGTCACAGGAGGGAAACTACGTCTTAGCCGCAAAGCGGCAGGCGAGGAGCAAGCTCAGGAGGAAGCGCGGGCAGAAGCGCAGCGCGATCGGGTGTTAACCTCCGTGCGCATCCTCTACTACAAGACTCTCGGCGCGCAGCAATTGCTGGAATTGCGCCAGCATCTTGCCGAAGTAGCAGGCCAGGCCGTGACCACCTCCAAACAACTCTATAACGTCGGGCAGGCGGACGAACCGGACGTTCTTGAAGCTGAGGCGGAAGCTGGCGTCACCCAACTCGCGGTGGTTGACGCCCAGAACAACCGACAACGGCTTTGGCAACAGTTGGCTGCGACAGTAGGCGTGCCCGATCTTCCCCTCACATCGCTTGCCGGCAATCTCGAACATCCTCTGCCTTCGCTTAGTCGGGATCAGACGCTCGCGACGATCCTGGCTGCAAGTCCTGAAATGAAAGCTGCGGAGGCTGGGCTGCGCCGCGCCGAATGGGCGCTTCAACGGTCCCGGGTTGCTCCCATTCCAGATATTCAATTTCGCGGCGGCATGCGCCACAATCGCGAACTGCTGGAATCGCCTTTGGGCCGGCCCTTTGGTCTGGAAGGCTTCGCTGAGGTTGGCGTTCAGATTCCAATCTTCAACCGTAATCAGGGCAATGTGCAATCCGCGCAGGCGGAGCTTGCGAGCGCGCGGCAGGAAGTGGACCGTGTGCGGCTTTCCCTCGAGCAGCGCTTCGCGCCTGCCTTTCAGCACTACTCGAATTCTCTCGAAGCCGCTGAGCGATACCAGAAAGACATCCTCCCCAAAGCTCAGCGAGCCTATGAGCTTTACCTGAACAAGTATCACGAAATGGCCGCAGCTTTTCCCCGGGTGCTGATTGCCCAGAGAACCTGGTTTCAATTGCAGGAAGATTATATTGGCTCCCTGGTGAGGCTGTGGAGCGCGGTTTCGGAAATCCGAGGTATGCTCTTAACAGGAGGCCTTGAGACATCCGGCCCAACCCGGCAGCCCATGAATACTGGAACGATTGATGCCCAATTCTGACGCCTATTTTCAGTTTGTCCATGTCTGGAAATCTTTCGGCGATCAGCCGGTACTTCAGGATGTGAGCTTCGACGTGCGGCGGGGTGAAACCTGCGTCATCCTGGGGCGCAGCGGCGTGGGCAAAAGCGTCACGCTCAAGCACATCCTGGGCTTCCTGAAGCCCGATCAAGGCGAAGTGTACGTGGCGGGCCGCAACGTTGTCAAAATGACAGAGAGCGAACTGACCGAGATGCGCCGGAAGGTCACGATGGTTTTTCAATCCGGCGCACTTTTTGATTCGCTGACCGTGGGCGAGAATGTAGCCTATCCTCTGCGCGAGCGGGCGCTGCGCGAGCCGGGTCTTCAGGATGAGGATAAGATCCAGAATCTTGTGGATGAATTGCTGGGGTTGGTGGAACTGGAAGACGTGAAGGATTTGATGCCAGCCGACTTGAGCACGGGCATGAAGCGGGCGGTGGCCATCGCCCGCGCGCTGGCGGCCAATCCGGAAGCCATCCTCTACGACGAGCCGACCACCATGGTCGATCCCCTCATGGCTCAGACGATCGGCGATCTGGTTCTGAAGCTGAAACGGCAAAAGGGCCTTACGTCAATCGTCGTCACTCACGATATGAAGCTGGCGCGCAAGCTGGCGGATCGCGTGGTCTTTCTGGTGGAAGGCAGGGTGGCTTTCTTCGGGCCGATGAGTGAGATGAACGAATCTTCGGAGCCTGTCGTGCGCGACTTCATTCAACTCGACGAAGTGTCGCTCCTGAAATAGTTTGACCAACAGGATATTTGCGCCGGGACCATGAAATCCAAAAATGCCATGACTCTGGACCGCGCCCTGTCGCGTTTCGGGGTAACTTCCAGAGCGGAGGCCCGAAAGTGGATCGAACAGAGACGCCTGAAAGTGAATGGCCGCGTGGTCCGCAGTCCTGAAGTCTGGGTGCGGCCCGGTCAGGATACGATTCATCTCGATGGCGCCTGCCTGAAGCCCGCCCGGAAGATTTATCTCCTGTTGTATAAGCCTAAAGGCGTCATCACCAGTCACGGCGATCCGGCAGGACGCAGGACAGTGTATGACTTACTGGGAGATGTCGGCCAATGGGTCTTCCCCGTAGGCCGGCTCGATCAAGATACTTCCGGCCTTCTGCTGCTGACCAACGAAACCGACTTTGCCGACTTTGTGACCAGCCCGGAATCAGGCGTTCCAAAAACCTACCGCGTCAAGTTAAACGGCCTGTTGCCGGAGGAGGCTCTGGCCAGGCTTCAGGCCGGCATCAGGATGAAGCGCGGAGACTGGGCGAGGCCGCTCAGCGTGCGTCGCCTGGAAGACCGCGGAAAATATACCTGGCTGGAAGTGATCCTCACGGAAGGGAAGAACCGCGAGGTGCGCCGCATGATCGAGGCCGTAAACTTCAAGGCGCTCAAACTGGTTCGGACTGCCATAGGCCCGCTTACTCTTGAGGGACTTGAAGTAGGCGCCTGGCGAAGGCTGAAACACGCTGAAATCGTTGCGCTAAGGAACAGCCGCAGTCGGGCTCGCGTCCTCACTCCCAGTCGTCAAGAAAGGACTGCCGCTCAAAGCGCTCTCAAGCCTCAAAGAGCGACTCCACAAACTCTTTCGGGCTGAAAGGTAAAAAGTCATCCACCTTCTCACCAATCCCGACAAACAGGATGGGCAAACCCAATTCTCGCGCGATGGCGACCACGACGCCGCCCTTTGCGGTTCCGTCGAGCTTGGCGAGAATGATTCCGGTGGTTCCCGCGCGTTCGGTGAACTGCCGCGCCTGAGCAAGCCCGTTCTGACCCGTCGTGGCGTCAATCACCAGCAGCACCTGATGAGGAGCCTGCGGCACTTCGCGCGCGGCGATGCGACACATTTTCTCAAGCTCCGCCATCAGGTTGTACTTGGTATGGAGGCGGCCTGCGGTATCGACAATCACCACGTCATCCTTGCGTCTTTTGGCGGCCGCCAGAGCGTCATAAACCACCGCCGAGGGATCGACGCCCGGCTTCTGCTTCACCAGTTCAATGCCCAGACGGCCCGCCCAAATCTCAAGCTGTTCAATGGCCGCGGCGCGGAAAGTATCCGCCGCGCAGAGCAGCGGGCGGCGTCCCTCCCGGAGATAATAATTTGCCAGCTTCGCAATGCTGGTGGTCTTGCCGACGCCGTTGACCCCTACCATGAAGATCACTTCCGGAAGGCCAGGCGGAGGCTGTTTAGGCTGCGGGCGGCGCGCTCCGTTTGGATTTTCAAGGGCTGCGAGGATTTCCTGCTCCACGGCCCCGCGCAATTGCCGGGCCTCCACAAGCTGGCGACGGCTTATCTGCTCGCGAAGGTGAGCCAGAATATCCTGTGTCGTCTTCACGCCAAGATCAGCGGCAATCAACGTGGCTTCAAGCTCATCCAACACGCTGGGATCAATCTTTTCCTTGCCCTCGACAATGCCCTCGATCCGCTCCACCAGTTGGGCTTTGGTGGAAGAGACCGCATTCTTAAGCCGGTTAAACAGGCCGGTTTTTTTCTCCTGCTTTTCCTCAGAACCGAATAAGGTTTGAACCATGTTTTGATTGTATCCCGAAAGACGCTGACGGCCATCAGCTTTCAATACCCGCCGGCGGCAACTTGTCGCACGCCATAGAGTGTGAATAGGATTCGATTCATAATCAGTGTAAAATCATTCCTAGACGACCTGAGTTGTTCTTCAGCAACGATGCGCGGCCCGTTATAATAAAAACCGCAAGCAATCAGGCATGCGTAGGATATACTTTAAGGACTTTGGAGGATGAAATTATGGGCATGTATCCGGAAGAGATGGTCTCACCGATGCGGGAAGAATTGACCCAGATCGGGTTCCGCGAAATGAGGACACCCCAAGAAGTGGACGAAACCCTGGGCAAGGCCAAAGGCACGACGCTTGTTTTTGTAAATTCCATTTGCGGATGCGCGGCAGGAAAGGCGCGCCCTGCCGTGGCGCTGGCCCTCCGGCATTCTGCACGTCCCGATCTGCTGACGACCGTTTTTGCCGGGCAGGACCCTGAAGCTACGGCCCAGGCGCGAAGTTACTTCGCGGAATATCCTCCCTCTTCTCCTTCCATCGCTCTGCTGCGCGAAGGAAAGGCCGTCTTTATGCTCGAACGGCATCAAATCGAGGGGCGCATGCCGGAAGAGATTGCTGCTGACTTAACGCAGGCGTTTGACCGTTTCTGCGCCCCTCTCAGTTCCGCGGCGGCTCGATAGGGTTTCTGAAGAGCCTGCGGAACCCTGCGTTGTAGTGGCGCGACAGGCCTTGCTTTGCGAGTAAGCGATGCTTTCCGATATTCCAATTGTCTGGACTTCTTCAAACCTTCGTGTCCGCTATGCGGAAACCGACCAGATGGGAGTGGTGTATCATTCCAACTACTTTATCTGGTTTGAGATTGGCCGCACCGATTTCTGCCGCCAGCACGGCTTCGTCTATCGTGAGATGGAAGAAAGCGACGGGCTTTACATTATGGTGGCCGAAGCCCGCTGCCGCTTCAAGGCTCCTGCCCGCTACGATGATGAGATTCAGGTGCGCACCTGTCTGAAAGAAATGCGCAAGCGCGTGCTGGTGTTCGGTTACGAGGTCTATCGCCTCCCGGAAGAGGAATTGCTGGCGGAGGGGGAAACCGTTCACGTGGTCACCGACAAAGACGGTCGCCCGCGGGTGTTGCCGGACAAATATCACGAGTTGTTTCTGGCCGGGATCAAATTCGAATAAGTCCTGGCGATGCCGCCGACAGCCAGTTGCTCTCAACGACCGCCCGAGGTTTCAGTAATGCGGGTGCTCTCTCCATGCCTCCCCTCTCCGCCACGATCATCACCCTGAATGAAGCTGCTCATATTGCCCGCGCGATCCGCTCATTCTCATGCGCGGATGAGATCATCGTGATTGACGCAGGCTCAACCGATGATACGCGGGAAATCGCCACTCGATTAGGAGCCAGAGTCTTCGTTCACTCGTGGGAAGGATTTGCAGCACAGAAAAACTTTGCCGCCCGGCAGGCGAGCCACGACTGGATTCTGAGCCTTGATGCGGATGAGGAACTGGATGCGGAAGCGCAGGCCGCAGTACGGTCATGGAAAAACGCCGCTCCACAGGCTGAGGGCTATCGGTTCGCGCGGCAGGCGCGATACCTGGGCAGGTGGATTCGGCATTCGGGTTGGTATCCCGACTGGAAGCTTCGCCTCTATCATCGAAAGTACGGCCAATGGGTAGGAAGCTACGTTCATGAGTCAGTCAAAGTGGAAGGGAGAGTGGAAACGCTTCCCGGAAAGATTCTGCACTACACCTGCGACTCATTGGAGGAGCATCGGCAGCGCATCGAATTTTATACAGACCTTGCCGCCGCCGAGCTGGCAGACCGGGAAGAGCGCGTGCACTGGCTGCGGCGGGCAATCGCTCCGCCCTGGACCTTTGCACAAAGCTATTTCTTCCGGCTGGGATTTCTGGACGGCGCGCCCGGTTTCTGGATCGCCTGGATGGCCAGCCGATACGTATCTCGAAAGTACGCAAAGTGGGCAAAGCTCACCCTGGCAAAGCGCGCTGCGTCCAACAAAAGAGCACACGTGATCCGCCGCGAAGACTCTGAGCCGCCATCATGTTAAGGATCGCCCATCTGGATACTGGCAAGGACTTGCGCGGCGGCCAGTATCAGCTTTTACTGCTTGCTCAGGGCTTGCGAGAGAGAGGACACGATCAGGTTATTGTCTGCCCGGAAGGCAGCGCCCTGGATGCGGCAGCCCGCCGCAGGGGCCTTGCAGTTCTACCGCTGCCGCTCCATAACACTGCGCGAGCAGCTTTTCATCTGCGGCGATTCCTGCGCGCACGGCATTTCCAAATCCTCCATGCGCATGATGGGCGGGGCCAGACGATCTCCTGGATTGCCTCGAGGGGGCTTCCTGTGCTGCGCGTCGCCAGCCGGCGAGTCACTTTTCTTCCCCGGCATCGTCTTTCTCACGCCCTGAAGTATCGTTGCACCTGCCATGCCGTGATTGCGGTCTCACAATTCATTCAGAAGTTGCTGATTCAATCTGGAATCCCGGCGACAAAAATTGAAGTGATTTACGACGGCATCGATTTTCCCGAGAGTCTTCCGGGAACCGAAGAAAAGTCTTCGATCCGAAAAAGCTTTCAGCTTGACGATCGTCACTTTGTCATCGGCCACGCCGGAACGTTCACGAGCGAAAAAGGTCAGGAAATTGCCATCCAGGCCTTCCAACTTCTGGAGCGGGTTCTGCCCAACGCGCGGCTGTTATTGGCAGGCGATGGACCTCTGCTCGAAGCGCTCAAGCGGAAGTACACGATCGCGGAACCCCAGGGGAAGATTCGTTTTGTGGGATATCTTGATAACCTCTCCGGCTTCATGAATTGCCTCGATCTTTTCATCATGCCTTCGCTCGCAGAAGGACTCGGCTCTTCCGCTTTGATCGCTATGGCGCACGGAGTGCCGGTCATCGCCAGCCGCGTGGGCGGACTTCCTGAAATCGTTGAGGAACAAACGACAGGCTGGCTGGTGGAACCAGGTTCACCCGGCGCGTTAGCGGAAAGGATCATCTCAATAGCCTCAGATAAACCCCGACTGCAAAGAGCGGGGCTTCATGCGCGCGAAACAGCCCGCCGGTTTACTACTAAGATGATGACGGATAAAATAGAGGCTCTTTATTGCCGCCTCATGGAACGCCCCATGCCTGCCGGATAAATCCAGGCATTACGATAATGATCCATGAGCGTCGAGGTCCCGCAATCGAATCGACTATGGCCGTTCAGAGTTATGCTCCGTACCTGGTTGCCGCGCTCTTTGGACTGATATTCGGCAGCTTTCTGAACGTGTGCATTGTCCGCCTTCCCCATCACAAGTCGGTGGTTGCGCCGCGCTCCCACTGCCCTCAATGCGGGGCTCTCATTCGCTGGTACGATAACATCCCGGTACTGAGCTACGCGCTCCTGCGAGCGCGATGCCGGTTTTGCCGCCATCCGATTTCACCGATTTATCCTCTGGTTGAGTTTCTGACGGCCATCCTCTTCGTTATCGCCCTCACCGAATTCGGTCTCACCGCGCTATTTCTGAAAGCGGTCATTTTCGGAATGGCGATGATTGTGCTGATCTTTACAGACCTGAACGAGCGCATCATACCTCACTCAGTCACCATCTCCGGAGCTGTGCTGGGAATCATCCTGAGTCTTTTCATTCCGGTCAATGACTCGCTCTTTGAATGGATATTCCGCCGATTTGGCCTTGCTTTCACCGGTCCGATTTCTTCTCTCGTCGGCTCGGTAACAGGAGGAATCTTTGGCGCCGGTTTGCTTTACGGCGTGGCCTGGCTCTTCAGGCGATTCGGCAACCCTGATAAAGATTATCTGGGCTTCGGGGATGTAATGCTGATGCTGCTGGTGGGCGTATTCCTGGGCATCCCTCTCACTTATGTTACTATTCTTTTAGGATCGCTTGCAGGAACGCTTTTTGCTGTTGCACTGACTCTGACCCATCAGAGATTCCGCAACTATCAATGGCCCTACGGCAGCTTCCTGGGGGCCGCCGCAATCTATGCCTGCTTCGGAGGCCAGGGGTTGATCTTTGCCTACCTCCACTGGTCGGGCCTGAGATGACAAACAGAGGATTATTCCTGAATGAACTTCGGGAAATTCTTATTGTCACTCCAAGAGCGGGAAGTGTATTCTGGCGGGTAGTCTATCAATACGGATGGAGTGTAATATGAATGTCCTTTTAGTTTACCCCGAATTCCCCGACACCTACTGGAGCTTCAAGCACGCGCTGCCCATTGAAGGGAAAAAATCGGCCTACCCGCCTCTTGGGCTACTCACCATTGCGGCCATGATGCCTGCGCATTGGAACAAGCGCCTGGTGGATACGAATATCCGCCCTCTCACTGACGCCGATTTGAAATGGGCCGACGTCGCCATGCTCAGCGGCATGATTGTGCATAAGCAGGAATTGCTTCATATCCTCGACCGGTGCCGCGCTCGCGGCCTGCGAACGGTGATTGGAGGGCCCGTCACCAATAGTGTTTCGGAACTCCCCCAGCATGCTGACACCGTGGTTTACGGCGAGGCCGAAGACCTGATGTCGGAGTTGATTGACGACCTTGAGCGCGGAAGGGCGAAACCATCCTACAAGGCCGCCGAACTGCCGGGCCTCGATAAGACTCCGCTGCCCGACCTGAGCCTGATCAACACGAAATATTACAGCGCCATGCCGATTCAATATTCGCGCGGCTGCCCCTTCAACTGCGAATTCTGCGACATCATCGAAATTTATGGGCGCAAGCCCCGCACCAAGACACCCGGTCAGGTTATCACTGAACTGGATCAGCTCCACGACCTCAAATGGCGCGGATCAGTTTTCATTGTGGATGACAACTTCATTGGCAACAAAAGAAAAGCCAAAGAACTGCTCGCGGTTCTGGCGGATTGGAACCGCCGCCATCGCAGGCCCTTCAGCTTTTTTACAGAGGCTTCGGTCAATCTCGCCGATGATACGGAGCTTCTGGAAATGATGAAGGATGCGAATTTCACACGCGTCTTCATGGGGATTGAAACCCCGGTTGAGGAGAGCCTCAAGGAAGCTCACAAAATGCAGAATACGCGCAAGAATCTGGTTGAGAGCGTGCGGCGCATCCAGAGCTACGGCCTGGAAGTGATGGCCGGATTCATCGTCGGTTTTGATAACGATCCCGAGGATATCTTTGACCGCCAGGTGCAGTTCATTCAGGAAAGCGCAATCCCGCTGGCCATGGTCGGCATCCTGCTGGCTCTTCCAGGGACTCAGCTCTTCCGGCGGTTGAGGAAGGAAGGGCGCATTCTGGACGAAGGTCACGGCGACAATATGGATCTGCATCTGAACTTTATTCCCAAGATGAACGCCCAGAAGCTGATTGACGGGTATCGGGATATTCTCCGCCGCATTTACACCCCTGATGCCTATTACGAGCGCGTTTTACGTTTCCTGGAGCGCTACCAATCTCCCAACCACCGCCCGCGAGTATTCTCCGATTACATCGCCGTGGCGCGCTCTTTCATCAAGCAGGGAGTGCTCGGCGAATCGCGCACGAGTTATTGGAAATTTGTGATGAAGGCGGCTCTGCATTACCGCAAAACATTTGATACCGCCATGACGCTCGCCGTCATGGGATACCATTTCCAAACGCTGACGCGAATGGTTTTGGAAAGCGAATAACGCCGGAATCTTTCTGATGGCGCTCGCAAAGAGCGCGCGATATTTTCTGTCCTCTGTATCAGACAATGTCGCTGGCAAAAGCGGGTAGTCTTCGGGGGCGTCGCCGTTTCCCGCAACACGGCTCGAGACCCCAAAAATCCTAATCTTTCTTTTCAGGATATAGCAGGCTCTGAGACCTTTTCCGTCACCTGATGAAACCCTGAGTTTCGCATAAGGACGTGGGATGCAGAAGTACGATGTGATTGTGATCGGCTCGGGGCCGGCGGGCCAGCGGGCCGCCATCCAGGCAGCCAAATCCGGCAAGCGCGTTGCCCTGATTGAAAAGCAGCAGGAAATTGGCGGCGTGTGTGTTAACAGCGGCACGATCCCCAGCAAGACCATGCGGGAGGCCGTGCTGCACCTTTCCGGCTACAACTACCAGAACATCTACGGAATCAATTACCGGGTCAAGGACAAGATCACGATGGCGGACCTGGCGTTCCGCGTGCAACATGTGATCAAGACTGAAGTGGACGTGGCCGAGGCGCAGCTTACCCGGAACGGCATTGAGCTGGTCCACGGCGCTGCGAGTTTCACGGACCCG
>DATGKJ010000212.1:0-3176 GCA_035294685.1 Terriglobia bacterium
GAAAATGCCATGACCCCGATTGCGGAACATCAATTTAGGTTCTTTGTAGCGGGTGTCCTCATGATAAAGCTGAATGTTGTCGAGAATGTGGCCGTTCACCGTCAGGATGTCGCGCGCGCCGTCGTTATCATAATCCATGAAACGTGTGCCGAAGCCGCTGTAATGCCAGGTGGCATACCCCAGCTTGGCGGCGAAAGTCGCGTCTTCAAAGCTGCCATCGCGCAGATTGCGATAAAGCCGCGCCTGCTGAAAGTCGAGATGAGTCACAATGATATCCGGCCAGCCGTCGCCGGTGGTATCCGCCGCATCGGTTCCCATGCCTGCTTCCGTCGCGCCATCCGCGCTGACGGCGACCCCGGCGAAATAGCCAACTTCTTCAAACGTTCCATCGTGCTTGTTATGGAACAGGAAATTGGCCATGGAGTCATTGGCGATGAAGATGTCCTGCCACCCATCCTGATCGTAATCAAACGTCACCACACCCAGGCCATTGCCGGGTTTCAGTCCCACCCCTGACGATTTGCTGACATCGGTAAATGTTCCGTCGCCATTGTTGTGGTAAAGCGTGGGCGGCTCCCCTTCGTAAACGTCCGGATGGCAATATCCGCGATAACCCGGCCGGTGCTCACCGCACCAGACATTGTGCTGGGGCGACCAATCGACGTAATTGGCCACAACGAGGTCTAATTTCCCGTCATTGTCGTAATCAAACCAGGCGGCGCTCGACCCCCATTTGCCCTGGTTGCCAACCCCCGCCCGCGCGGTCACATCCGTGAACGTCCCATCGCCGTTGTTGTGGTAAAGAATGCAGCGGTTGTAGCCCAGCACGTAGAGATCGGGGAATCCGTCATTATCATAGTCTCCGACGGCGACACCCATACCAAATAAATCTTCGGCTCCGACGCCGGCCTTGGCGGTGACATCGGTAAAGCTTCCATCGCCGTTGTTCCGATAGAGAGCGCTTCTCAGAAGTTGTTTGGGAGTGTAAATGGGCGTGGCGGCTCCGTTGACCAGATAGAAGTCCATGAAGCCGTCGTTGTTGTAATCGATCCATCCGCAACCCGCTCCCATGGTTTCGATTAGGTACTTCTGTGGAGTTGCCGCATTGTCGTGGACGAAATGGATCCCGGAGCGCTCCGCCATGTCGACAAATCGAATAGCGGGAAAGCTGTTTGAGAATGCCATGGACTGCCTTGCGCCGGACCAAGCAAGGGCGCCTGCCCGCCCAAGTTGCTTCAGGCACTCGCGGCGTGAGACTGGGCTTTTCATGGGGTTCCTGGTAGGGATAAGCGCGATATGCGAATCATGATGGAGGGCGTTTTCACGTTCGATGGCACAGTCTGAGAAGTCTTCATTGGCTGGCTCCGCGCAGGATGGTGATCAATCTGCGGTTCTTGTACTGGTTGCGCTCGGTGGACTTGAACTTTTCAAACTCTGCCAGATATTTTGCGGCAAGCTCCTGGTTTCCGAGCTTGCGATAGGCGCGCGCCAGCCCGTAGGCGGGCGTTAAATCGTCCGGATCGAGCCGCAGCGCAGCTTGCAGTTGCGCGACGGCCTGCTGAACTTTTCCCTGGCCGAGCAGCAGCGTTCCAAGAATGGCGCGCGAACGGGCAAAACCCGGATTCAGGCGCACCGACTTCTCAAGCGCCTGAATGGCTTCCTGCGCCTGAGGACTGCCGGGCGTCGTTCCGGCGCGATTGAGCGCTTCCCCCAAGGCATAAAGGAGAAGATAGTCGTTGGGATTGATGGCCACGCGTTGCCGCAGGATTTGAATGGATTCCTTCATCCGGTCGAGTTCCATCAAAGCCATCGATTCGGCGAAGTAAGGCAGGTCTTTGCCGGGTTGCAAGGCTGCGGCGGCATGAATATCCCGCACCGCATCCTCGTATTGCCCCTTCATGGCGTAAACGGCGCCTCGCTCAAGCAGCAGGCGGTAAGATCCGGGAACGTGCTGGAGTCCAACGTTTGCAATGCGAAGGGCCAGGTCATAATTCACGTGATCCACGGATAAGGCGACCAGGTCGAGGTAATTATTCTCGTTCTTGGGATCAATCAGCGTCGCCGCGCGCAGCGAGTCATAAGCCTCCACCGGCTTCCCGGATTTTTCATAAGCTTCTGAAAGCAATTGATAAAGTTCGCTGGTCTTGCGCCCTTGCGAAATCAGGCTCTGCGCGGTCTGGATGGCGTCGGAATAATCCCGGCTCTTGAGATCGGCGAGCGTCAGGTTGTAACCCACTTCGTAGGAATCCGGCTTCTCCTTCCAGGCGATTTTAAACTGGCGCGCTGCATCCGCATAGCGGGCGCTCTGCGCCAGAAGAATTCCGGCGCGAAAGTGCAGGGGAGCCTCAGCGCTATCCGGGAGCTTTTCGATGATTCGCGCAGCCTTTTCGCCCTGGTTCGACTGCGCGCAACTGGCGGCATAATCGAGAAGCGCGCGAGGCTGGCGGAAAAGCAATTCCTGGCTCAGGTTAAAATGCTTCGCCGCTTCCTGGAAGCGTTTTTCTGAGTAGTAGATTTCAGCCAGGGAAAAATTTGCGACGGGATCGTTGGGAGAAAATTGCAAAACCTTTTCCAGATGAGCCGCAGCATCCGCCGGGCGGTTGAGTCGAAGTTCATTGAGCGCCAGGTTTTTCAGGGCCGGATAGAATCTGGGATCATGCCATGTCGCTCTTTCGAAATATCGGTTCGCCTCGATAAGTTTCCCTTCTTCTGTCAGGGCGATCCCCATCAAGTTTTCAGCGCGGACATCATTCGGCGACCTGGACAGAAATTCATTGAGCAGCTTCACGGCGGAATCAAGCTGCCGGCTTGCAATCAGCGAAGCAATCTCGTCATAAGGGGCGCTGTGAGAGGTCGTCTGACTGAACAATAATGTTGATAAAAAGATGCCCCAGCAAAGCAGAGATGCCGCCACGACCCGCCGGTTCGTCAAAAAAAGGGAGCGGAGGAAGTCACGCGGAGGGCTATTTCGTACGAAGCTTTGTTCTAATCTTGAGCAGGGTCTGAGCGCAAGCATGCTTACATCGGTGGCTGCAACGCGGGGTTGAGTCTCTGCGCGATGCGAAATTCCTGTTCTGCGGCTTTTTCATTCCCGCGCTGTTCCAGGAAAAGTCCGTTTATAAAATGCGCGTCGGCCGGGTTCTCGAGAGGGGCATCGGCAGCCCGAAGCTCGGAAA
>DATGKJ010000213.1:0-9014 GCA_035294685.1 Terriglobia bacterium
CTCCTTGATCTTTTCCAGGCCGTAATGATCTTCTTCCAGGATCTTCTCCGCGCGGCGGATATCCCGGATCTCCTTAGTCTTCTTTTTCCATGGCACCGCCAGCAGCCAGTCGAGATAGTTGCGCGAAACTGTTGATTCGGCTGACATGGGCGGCATCATCTCCAGCCGCTTCAGTTCCGTCATCGCCTTGTCGTAAGCATCCTTGGTCATGCCCGCCGCTTCAATCTTTTTCTTCAGCTCGTCGATTTCATTCTTCTCGTTGCGGCCCAGTTCTTTTTGAATGGCCTTGATCTTCTCGTTCAGATAATACTCGCGCTGGGCGCGCTCCATCTGACGTTTCACGCGGCCCTGAATCGTCCGGTCCACGTTGAGCTTCTCGATTTCGATGTCGAGGATATCCGCCAGGCGCGTCAGCCGGTCCACCGGATCGAAGATTTCCAAAAGTTCCTGTTTCTCTTCGATGGAAACGTTGAGATTGGCTGCGACCGTATCGGTGAATTTCCCGATCTCATCCACCTTAACCGCTGCGATCATCGTCTCATAGTTAAGGCTTTGCGAAAGCTTTACGTACTGCTCGAAAAGGGAAATGATGCGCTGCACCAACTGCTCGACGGTGGGGGTATTCACAATGCGGTAGGAGGCGGTTTTCACCGTCACACGGAAGTAACCCTCATCCTGGGTGATCTTCAAAATCTTTCCGCGTTCGACTCCTTCCACCAGCACTTTGATGTTGCCATCGGGAAGCTTCAAGCTCTGGACGATGTTGGAGATCGTGCCCACCTGATAAATCTCATTCGGCTTGGGATCGTCAACCGAGGCATCGTGCTGAGTGGCGAGGAAGATCTTCTTATCTCCCGCCAGCGCCTCCTCCAGAGCGCTGATCGAGCTCTCTCGCCCCACGACGAACGGAGTCATCATGTAAGGAAAGATCACCACATCCCGGATGGGCATCATGGGCAACGTCCGGGCATCGGTTTTTTCGCGTCCAGGGATTATCGAAGAACTCATTAGCCTGCCTTTTCGAGCATTAGGGAATCAAAATTAATTTCGTGATTGCGAACCATCTCCTCAGTGATCACGAACTCGCGCATCTTGCGTTGGCTGGGCAGATGATACATCAAATCCAGCATCAGGTCTTCCAGGATCATCCGCAAACCGCGCGCGCCGAGCTTTCTTTCAAGGGCCTGCCGCGCAATCGAACGCAGGGCCTCATCCGTAAAGCGCAACTTGACATTCTCAAATTCAAAGAGCTTCTGGTATTGGCGCGTCAGGGCATTTTTGGGCCGGGTCAGGATCTCAATCAGCGCTGCCTCGTCCAGATCGTTCAGCACGGAGATGACAGGCAGCCGTCCAACGAATTCTGGAATCATGCCGTACCTGATAAGGTCTATCGGCTGAACCTGCTCTAAAGTTGCGATATTCCTGCGGCTGGAAGGCGTGATTTTATTTTCAGGATCGGCATGGAACCCCATTGCCTTCTTGCCAATGCGGCGCTCAATGATGCGTTCTAGCCCGATAAAAGCTCCGCCGCAGATAAAGAGGATGTGCGTCGTATCGACCGGAGTGAATTCCTGGTGAGGATGCTTGCGCCCTCCTTGCGGCGGCACGTTGGCCACGGTGCCTTCCAGGATTTTGAGCAGAGCCTGCTGCACGCCCTCTCCCGAGACGTCCCGGGTGATCGAAGGGTTTTCGTCTTTCTTGGCGATCTTATCGATCTCGTCGATATAAATGATGCCCTGCTGAGCGGCGAGCACATCTCCATTCGCATTCTGCAAGAGCTTCAGGATGATATTCTCCACATCCTCGCCGACGTAACCCGCCTCGGTCAGGGTGGTGGCGTCCACCAGGGCGAATGGGACTTCCAGCAGCCGCGCCAGCGTCTGCGCCAGAAGCGTTTTCCCGGTGCCGGTGGGGCCAATCAGCAGGATGTTGGATTTGGCAAGCTCCACTTCGCTTCGCATGCGCGAAAGCAGGATGCGCTTATAGTGATTATAAACCGCCACTGAGAGTTTCTTTTTGGTCTTTTCCTGCCCCACAACGTATTGTTCCAGAAAGGCTTTCACCTCGACGGGCTTGGGCAATTTGCCTTGTGGCAGGGGGGATCGCTCAGCAGCATCCTTTTCCAGGATGTTGTTGCACGCCACCACGCACTCATCGCAAATATAAGCGCGGAAACGGTCGTCAGGCGATGAAATCAGCTTGCGAACCGCATCCTGGCTCTTATGACAGAAGGAGCAGCGTAAAACTTCGTCAGTGCCTGTGCGCCTCAAAGGGGTCCCTCAAGGTAACTCAGTGCTTCCCTATCTATGATACCGGATTTGATGCTCAAAAACGCGTTTTGGATCTCGGAATCCTTGCTTGCTAAAAACTCATCTACTACTTGTGCTTGTAAATGATCTCGTCGATCATGCCATACTCTTTCGCCTGCTGCGCGCTCATCCAGAAATCGCGTTCCACATCCCGCTCGACCTTCTCCAGGCTCTGGCCGGTGTGTTTAGCCATAATTTCATTGATGTTCGCGCGCATGCGCAGGATTTCCCGGGCGTGAATATCAATGTCGGTTGCTTGGCCGGAAAGCCCGCCCATGCTGGGCTGGTGGATGAGCACCCGCGAGTTCGGCAGCGCATAACGTTTTCCCTCGGTTCCGGCGGCGAGCAACAGCGCCGCGGCGCTCGCAGCCTGGCCGATGCAGATCGTCGCGACGTTCGGGCGAATGAATTGCATCGTATCGTAGATGGCCAGCCCGGCCGTGACGGACCCGCCCGGAGAATTGATGTATAACTGAACGTCCTTTTCAGGATCCTCCGCTTCCAGAAACAGCAACTGCGCGGTGACCAGATTGGCGACATTATCATCAATGGGCGTGCCGATGAAAATGATATTATCGCGGAGCAGCCGGGAATAGATGTCGTATGCGCGCTCTCCGCGATTGGTTTGCTCCACGACCATGGGGATCAGGGCCATCGAAAAATCCTCTTTATCCATGCTGATTTCGGTGTTCACAGAAAGCGAGGGGTTACGTCGAGCTCAGTTGGCGCGTTACTTTGGCGTTATGGTAGACGAAGTCAAGAGCCTTCTGATTGCGGCGTCTAAATTGCAGTCTATTCAGCCCCCCCCTCTGTGTCAAGCGCGATTTCAAAGTTGCCGCCGACTCCCGCCCTCCCGCAGCCAACCGGCGGATATCTTCATCCATCTCTTCTTCGGAAACCTCGATCCCCTCCGCATCGGCAATCTTCGCAAGAATCAACCCGCCCCGCACTTCTCTCTCCGCATCAGGCCGCAGGTCCGCGCGCATCTGAGACCAGTTAATATTCGCCTTGAGGGGATCAACGCCCTGATCATAAAGCTGGCCCAGCATGTTGCCGAGCTTTTCATCCAGGCGTTCCTCGACCAGGATTTCCGGCACGGGAAACTTTACCTTCTCGATCAGCATCTCCATCAGCTTCCGCCGGGTAGCGGCTTCCGCTTCGCGTTGTCGCTCTTCCTCCAATTCTTTGCGCAGCTTGGCGCGCAGTTCTTCCAAGGTCGAGGCGTCGCTTACCGTCTTGGCCAGATCGTCATCCAAGGGGGGAACCACTTTATGTTTAATAGCTTGAATTTCCACCTTGAATTTCACTGCCTTGCCAGCCAGCTTCTTCAGGGGAAAATCTTCGGGGTACTTCACCTCGAACTCACGCGTATCGCCGGGCCTGACGCCGCGCAGGTTCTCATTGAATTCCGCAAGCGTCCCTTCTTCGCCCAAACGGATCATCCCATCTTTGACTTCCAGCAGCTTGCTTTTGGGCGACTTCACGTCCCACCCTTCGTAGCTGGCCTCCAACGTGTCGCCCTCGGTGGAAGAACGATCCCCCACGACTTCAAAGCTGGCGGCCCCTTGCCTTAATTTTTCAATCTCCTGGTCCAGGTCTGCGTCTGTCACAGGGGCCTGGTCTTCTGAAACTTCCAAGCCTTTATATTCGCCCAGCTCGATTTGGGGATAAACTTCAAAAGTGGCTTTGGCGGTGAGAGGCTTTTCGTCTTCAAACTTCAATTCCTCAAATCGAGGTTCGCCCGCCACGTCCCAATGCTGTTCTTTGATCGCATCGTGAAAGAATTTGGGCAGCAGCGTTTGAGCGACCTCTTCCCGAATGGCCTCACGATAGCGACGAAGAATAAAATCGCGCGGCACACGCCCCGGCCGGAAGCCCGGCACTCGCGCTTTGCGCGCATACTGCGCTGCGACATTTTCAGATTCCTTTTGCACCACGTTAAACGGAATCTGGATTACAAGCTCTCTCTTGCAGGTTTCTGCCTCCATGGTTCCTCGGTGGCGGGTCTGATTCGTGAAATGAGAATGGCGAGGTCAATCTCGGTAACGGGCCCACAGCTGCGATCGGTTGGCCGCTCGGCTCCCGATCCCTGAAGTCCTTAAAGTTCCTGCCAGCCCAACGACTTTAGTATAGCATACGAACCCGGCCTGTCAATCAAACGCCGCTGGCTTCGCTCACCTATTTTCATATTTTTCAGCATGATCTAAATTACATACAGGTGCAAGGCTCTACGAGAAGTGGGCGTGGTTAAACACCATGGGATATCCGCATAGGTTCGGAGGGTTTAGTTGGCAACTGTGGATGCTGCACTGACAAATCTTGCGGCAATAGTGGGCGAAGATCGGGTTAGCGATGATCCCGCCGCACGCGCTTTTTATGCCATTGATAATATACTGCCCGACCGGTTGGTTTATGCGCGTGGCGAAGAGGACGTAGCGGCGATTCTTAAGTTCGCAGCAGATCGGAACCTTGCAGTCATCCCTTGCCGGAATGCCACCAAGCTCGGCATCGGTAATCCGCCGCGCCACTATGACATTGCGCTCTCAGTCAAAGAGATGAACCAGGTCTGGCATTACGAACCGGCGGATCTTACGGTGAGCGTCGAGCCGGGAATGAAGTTGGGCGATTTTGAGCATTTTCTCAGTCGTCAAGGCCTTTGGATTCCACTCGACCCGCCGGGCGGCGCGAAATCGAGCCTGGGCGGCATTGTGGCTACCAACGCTGCCGGGCCGCTTCGACTGCGTTACGGCGCGCCGCGTGATATGGTCCTCGGGATGAGAATTGCGACGACGGAAGGGAAAGTGATTAAAACCGGCGGCCGGGTGGTGAAAAATGTCGCTGGCTACGACCTGGCGAAGCTCATTACAGGTTCTTATGGTACACTCGGCGTTATCGTTGAGATCAGCTTCAAATTATTTCCTCTCCCCGCGCGACGCGCAACTTGGGTTCTGAGGACCTCCAGCCTGGACGTGGCTCGTGTTTTTCGCCGAAGAATATTGGATTCTCCTCTAAGCCCCATGCGTATGGTCTTGCTGGATGCCGGTGCGGCTTCGTTGTCGCGCGGAGCCCCGGGGGTTAAACAGGGGAATGAGCTTGAGATTTGGATCGAATTCGGAGGTTCGGAGCGCGTCATTCATCGATGTGGTGAGACGGTTCAGGACTTGGCCCGCGCAGCGGGAGCCTCATGGGAGGTCTTGGATGATCTTTCATCGACAAGAGGATGGGACCATATCTCCGATTTGGGCTCAACCCTGCGTGAGTATTTCCCCCAGAGCGTCATTGTGAAAGCGGCGCTGCCCATTGATTCGAACGAGGAGTTTTTGAGGTTCGCCCGGGACCAATGCGAAAAGCAGGCGATTCAGACGGCCTGCTTCAGTCAGAACGGGATAGGAATTGTTCATATCTGTTTGATCCCGAATGACTCGTCTCACATATCCTCGGCGTTCATCCAGGAGTTGCGCAATGGGGCAATTTCTTTGGGCGGCAGCCTTATTCTCGAGAGCTGCCCTTTGGAGATCAAGAAAGAAGTGGACGTTTGGGGGCCTGTGGGCGATGATTTTATGGTGATGCAGAAGCTCAAAGAACTTTGGGACCCGAAAGGGGTCCTCTCGCCAGGACGATTCGTAGGCGGGCTGTAGGGTCTGTGTGAAAACTCATTCTTTCTGACTCTCTCCAGCTATGGACGCTGAAATCATTGCCGTGGGGTCGGAAATGCTGACCCCACAAGGGCTCGATACCGATTCGCTCTACCTCACCGAAAAATTAAACAACCTCGGCATCGAAGTCCGCTACAAGACGGTCGTCGGAGACGATCCTGACCGTCTGGCGAATGCTTTTCAAGCCGCCTTAAAGCGATCCAATCTTGTGATCCTCACAGGCGGACTCGGTCCTACGGAGGATGACATCACCCGAGAAGTGGTGGCGGAAGTTTTAGGGCGTCCCCTGCGTGAGAATCCGGAAATCCGCAGCCGCATTGAGAAGCGATTCCAGCGCCTGGGCCGCGACATGCCCCCGAATAATCTGCGCCAGGCCAGGGTGCCTGAGGGAGCAGACTGGCTCGAAAATCCTAATGGAACAGCGCCTGGAATCTGGCTGGAACAACAGGGGACCGTTGTTATCCTGCTTCCGGGTCCGCCCTGGGAACTGGAAGCGGTGTTTGAGTCCGCCTGCCTGTCGCGCCTGGCCAGACTATCCGGGAAAGCGCTGATTCGCAGCCGCGTATATAAGATCGTGGGCCTGCCGGAATCGGAAGTGGACCGCCGCATCGCCCCGATTTATACGGCTTATCGAAATCCCACAACCACCATTCTTGCCAAGCTGGGAGCCATTGAAGTCCACCTGCGGGCGCGCGCCACTTCGGAGGAGGAAGCGGAGCTGTTGCTCAATGAATTGGGAGACCCTATCGAGATGGCTTTGGAAGACCACATCTTCTCAACTCGAGGCGAATCGCTTGAAGAAGTGGTGGGCATGTATCTGACGATGAAACAACAGACCGTCTCGGTTGCGGAAAGCTGCACCGGTGGCTTGCTGAGTGAACGCCTCACAAGCGTCCCTGGAAGCTCGAGCTTCTTTTTGGGCGGCGTCGTCTGTTATAGCAATGAACTCAAGATCAAGCTGGCAGGCGTGCCCGCCGATCTGATTCGAGAGCACGGCGCAGTTTCGAAACCCGTAGCGCAGGCGCTCAGCGAAGGAGTCCGAACACGCGCGGGGGCATCGATTGGAATCGGCATTACCGGCATTGCCGGGCCGAGCGGAGGGACTCCGGAAAAGCCGGTGGGACTTGTCTTTATCGGGCTTGCTGACGCGCGGGGCGCTGCTGTGCGCGAGTTTCGATTCCCGGGGAATCGGGAGCGAATCCGCTATTGGGCTTCACAAACAGCCCTGGAAATGATCCGGCGCAGAGTGCGTGACTATTACTGAGGTTTACCCATTATGGTGACAATCCCGTCTGTAGCGGCGCTGTCCCTTCACTTCGTTCAGGGCAGGCTCTCAGCGCCGGAAGAGGCCGGTGAGGACACCGGCCCTACAGAAAACGACGTCACTGTAATTTGCAGCCCCCAGTAAGTTCCCGTAAGCTCAGGAACGTGCGGTGAGAGCTTTTCTGGCGATTGACCTTCCTGCTGAGATCCGTGAAGAACTGGGCGCGCGACAAGCCCTGTTTCAGAAAGCGCTCGCTGCGTCTCCGGATCGAGATCGAGGCATTCGCTGGACCCGCCCCGAGGGCATACACCTTACGCTCAAGTTTTTAGGCGAAATCTCCGACGAAACACTTCATCGCCTCATTGAGCAACTTGAAAATCTGGCGCCTTTTGAGAAGTTTTCCATCAAAGTTAAGGGATTCGGTTTCTTCCCGGATGCCCGGCGCCCTCGCGTCTTCTGGGCAGGCGTCGAGGCGCCCGCGGCGCTCGTCCAGCTTGCTGCCCAAATTGATGCAGCCCTGAGGGCGATAGGATTCGCGTCAGAAGCGCGGCCTTTTAAGCCTCATTTAACGCTAGCCCGCTTTAACAACCTTACTCCCCAACCCGCTCTGAGTAAGTTAGTCCGTCAACAGGGTGAAGCTGATCTCGGCCGATTTGAGGTCGCCGAATTTTACCTTTTCGAGAGCAAGCTTGCTCCCGGAATGCCGGCTCAGTACCTCAAACTGAGGCGCTTTCCGAAAGAATCCACGATTTATTGAGCATTACAAATCGTCGTGACAATTCTTGCTGTAGCGCCGGTGTCCCCACCGGCGTTTTTCGGCGCTGCGGACAGCGCCGCTACAGAAAATGTTGTCACGGTAATTTGCAGGCATCAGTGGAGTCAGCAAAGTTGTTCCTGGCTGGAAGCGGCGAGACGGCTTCCGAGAGTGATGATTCTCTTTGCAGCCGCCTCGCGCGCTGGCGCCCCTGCTGGAATTAGCGCAGACGAACAATAAAGACGTCTGTGCGGCACTGTCCGCTGGTCGGACAGCCGTAAGTGCCTTTTTGGTTGCCAAGGCTCCATTCCCAGTCGGAAGTGAACATGTAAAACTTCCCATCCTGAGAGACGTTGCCGCGCGCAGTCGCCCAGAAGTTGGCGGGTGAGTTCGCGCTGTCGTTCGCCTTGCCTGTAGCCCGGTTGTGCGCGAATCGCCAGATGCGCGAAGTCCCGGAAGTGGCGACACAGGCGATCTCACCGAGATAGGCGCGCTGATAAGGCCCGGGCGCGCCGTCGATCGATCCGCACACCGGCATCGTGTCGGAAGAATTTGCATCATTCCATGACCAGTGGCTATCGTTCCATTGGTGAGGCACCGGGAAGAGGCTGACCAGATTCAAGTATTGGGAAAGGTTTGAATCCGCTCGGATAACAACCTGAGCCACATCCACGTCGTTCGGGTCGTTGATGAGGTGGGTGTAGCCCAGGGCCTGATGACCTCCGCAATTATTGCCGTTGATCGTGCACGTGGTCACCTGGTTAGTCCCCGGCTTCCAGAAATAGAGCGTATAGCCCTGTTGCGCGTCAATGCGCACATAGGTTCCATCTTTGCTCAGGCGGGCGTTGTGAACGTTGTAGCCTGCCGTGCTCACAGCCGGCGGCTGGGCAGAGGTGATATCCAGCGGGCCGGATTGCGTGTAGCTTGTTCCGCCGACCGGCCCCTGGGTATTCTGCAGGGTTTCTCCGCCGGGCGAGGTTCCGATATAGACGTTGAAGGGCGTGCAGCTTCCGCTCAGCCCTTGCGAAGCA
>DATGKJ010000214.1:0-6620 GCA_035294685.1 Terriglobia bacterium
ATGGCGCAGGGGGGAACGCTGCTGCTGGACGAAATTGGAGAGATGCCGCTCAATCTTCAACCCAAGCTGCTTCGCGTGCTCCAGGAACGCGAGGTCGATCGATTGGGAGATACCCGCCCGATCCACCTGAACATCCGCGTCATTGCCACCACCAATCGGTCGCTGCGCGATCTGGTTCGGGAGGGAGCGTTCCGCGCCGATCTCTATTACCGTCTCAACGTGATTCCCCTTACCCTGCCTCCCTTACGAGAGCGGCGCGAGGATATCCCGGAGCTTGCGGAATACTTCCTTCACCGCTATGCGCCGCCCGCTCTGCGAGGCTCGCTTCGCCTGGCCCCTGAATTGCTGGTTCGATTGAAGCAGCACGATTGGCCGGGAAACGTGCGGGAGCTTGAGAACGCCATTCGCCGCGCCCTGGCTCTTTCGAGAGGCCCCGTCCTGGGAATCGAAGCCCTGGAAGAAATTGATCCTGCCCCCTCGCCGCGCGGAGTTGGGCCCACAGCCCCGGTTCTCGAAGCCGGGCTTACCTTGCACGAGCTCGAACGGCAGCTTGTGGAGCGGACGCTTGCAGCGGTGGATGGCAACCGCACGCGCGCCGCAGAAATGCTGGGCATCAGTTTGCGAACGATTCGCAATAAAATCCGCGAATATGGCTTGGGACCCAGGAGGACCGGATGAGCTGGCTCAATACAAACGTGTTGTCTCAATTGCAGACTTTTTTGCGGCTGACTGCCACGCGGGAGTCGTTGATCTCAAACAACATCGCCAACGTCGATACGCCCGGCTATCAAACTGAGGACATCAGCTTTGAGAGGGAAATGCGCCGCGCGGAAATTCAACCTGAGTCTCCATCGCTCACGCCCTTCATCCATCCCGTCGAAGGGCTGGTGGAACGGCCGGATGGAAACAACGTGAACATCGATCGCGAGAGCATGCTGCTCGCTCAATCTCAGCTTCAATACACGCTTGGCGTCACGGTGCTTCGGGACGAATTCAAGCGCCTGCTCACCGCCATCAATGAAGGGAGTTAAACCATGAATTTTTTTGGGGTGCTTGATCTCAGCTCCTCCGCGCTGGAAGCGGAACGGTTAAGGGCCGAGGTTGTGGCCACGAATCTCGCCAACGCCGAGACCACTCACACGTCGCAGGGCGGCCCCTATACCCGGCAGCTCGTGGTCTTCGGGCCGCAGAGACTCAGCCATGTGAGCTTCGCCGAAGCGTTCGATCGGTTCAGCCGGCTTCACGCCCGGGGAGTCGAGGTGGAACGCGTGGTTCTGGACCCGATGCCGCCCATCCGCCGCAGCGAGCCTGGAAATCCTTACGCCGACGCTCAGGGTTACGTCTATTACCCGGACATCAATCCGGTTCAGGAACTGGCGGATTTAATGAGCGCCGCCCGCGCCTATCAGCTCAACGTGGCTGCCATACAGACCACAAAATCCATGATCCAGGAATCCTTCCAAATTTTACTGACATAACGTTTCACGACCGGGGATAGCGCGAATATGAGCAATAGCATTCAGGGATTGCCGCCGATTGATCCATCGCAATATCAGCAGAACGTCTCGAAGACGGCGCCCGGAAAAAATTCTGAGTTTCTCGATACTCTGCAAAAGACCCTGGATCAGGCTCAGCAGATGCAGGCTGAGGCGGATCAAAAAGTGACCTCGCTTTTGAACGGCCAAAACACAGGGGATGTGCAATCTGTCCTGCTGGCTCTTGAGAAAGCTGACCTCTCCTTCCAACTGGTGATGCAAGCCCGCAACAAGATTGTGCAGGCCTATAACACGATTTCAAATATGCAGTTTTAAATATGAATGAACCCGGCGTCGCCTGATATTCACGAGCCGCGAATCCCTCGCCCGTCCCGCTGAGCGGTCTACTTTCCTCTCGGGGAAAAGGGTCCGGAGCGAGGGTTCAACGTCAACCGTCACTCGGTAATCGGCAATGATTCAATCTTATGCCCCTCGATCAGAAACAACTCCTCAACCAAGCCTCGAATTTCTATCGCGGCCTTAGCCGCAAACAGCTTTATCTGCTGATCGCAAGCGCGATTGCAGTTCTCGGAAGCCTGTGGCTCTTTGTGAGTCTGCTTGGCCGCGGCGATTATAAAGCCCTCTACACCGGCCTTTCGCCGGAAGACGTTCAGAGCATCACTCAGCGGCTGGCGGCGGAGAACGTCCCTTTCCAACTATCCAGCGACCGTAAAACCCTGAGCGTGCCGGCAGGAAAGCTCGATAAAGTAAGGCTGGAACTGGCGGCGCAGGGGCTTCCGGTGTCAGGGCGGGTGGGCTTTGAGCTGTTTGACAAGCCCGACTGGGCGGGCAGCGACTTCTATGAAAAGGTCAACTACCAACGGGCGCTGGAAGGCGAGCTTGAGCGCACCATCGAGCAGCTCAGCGATGTTGAAAGCGCGCGCGTCCATTTGGCGCTCCCGCACGAATCTCTCTTTACCGAGCAGGAGCGCCCTGCGAAAGCTTCCGTGCTGGTGAAACTCCGGGGCGACCGCCTTTCGGAACAGTCTTTTCGAGCCATCACTTATCTCACGGCGAGCGCCGTGGATGGCCTCAAGCCTGAGAATGTCACCGTCGTGGACGCTAACGGTTACACGCCGATTACCTATCGCGACGAAAATCAGCCCTGGTCGGCTGCGGGAGGCAAGCTCGAAACGCAATTGGAGCAGAAGATCAACCAGATGCTGGCGCCCATTGTGGGGATCGATCACGTGCGTTCGAGCGTCACGGTGGATTTCGACACGGCATCGAGCGACACCACGCAGGAAACTTACGATCCCAATGGTTCGGTGGTTTTAACCTCACAAACCACTTACGAATCCGACAGCAATTCCACCGCCCAGGGCATCCCTGGCACCGCCAGCAACGTGCCTCAAGGCCAGCCTGCCCCTCCGGGCTCCAAGTCACCTGCGAATTCCCAAAACCCGCCCACCGCAAAAGCCAGCTCTGCGAAAGCCGATCCTTCAAACCAGCCCGCAGCGACGAGCGTTGCCAAAGCTTTCGATACCGCGGATAACGGCATCGATGCTGAAAGGACGGAGAGCAAGACCTACGCCGTCAGCCGCACGCTGCGCCACTCGACGCAGCCGCCCGGAACCATTAAGCGCGTCTCCGCCGTCGTCCTGGTGGATGACGCCGCCGAGACGAAAATGGCGGGCAAACGCAAAGAGATCGTTCGGCGCCCCTTGAGCGCGGCGGAAATGAAACAGATTGAGGACATCACCAAGGCGGCCATCGGCTTCAACAGCTCAAGAGGCGATCAGGTGGCGGTCGAGAATATCGGTTTTACGTCAACCCCCAGCGAGTTCGGACCGCCGCCATCAACCGCTGAAAAGGTGCTGATGCGGGTGAACCAATATATGGGACTCATTCGCTACCTGGCTTTAGGGCTGCTTTTCCTGGGGGTCTATTTCCTTATTCTTCGGCCGTTGATGAAACCTTTGCTGGCATCCTTGCAACAAGGCCCGCGAGCGCTCAAGCCGGGCGAACGGGCGGGATTGGGATCGAGACTTGACGTCTCGCTTGGAGAGGAAGCCCAGGCTCCACGCGCCATGCTGACGCCCCCGCCGGCAGCCGAAGAACAGGCACAGGCCGAAGTCCATATCCTGTCGAGGCGCACTCTTGCCGATAAAATTGAAAAGGACCCGGAAGAGGCCAGCCGCCTGCTTCAGGACTGGCTGATTGAAGACGAGGGAGCGTAATGGCGCAGGCAGCCGTTGCTGAGAAACTGAGCGGAATTCGCAAAGCGGCAATCCTGATGGTGTTGATGGGTGAAAAGGCGGCTACCGCCGTGTTGCGCCAACTTCCTCAAAAACAGGTCGAGAGGTTAATGCGCGAGATCGCCAGGGTGGGAGAAATTGACCAGGAAGTTTCAAAAGAAGTTCTCCGTGAATACACCCAGTTAGCCGTGAGCGGCAATAAACGCGCCCAGGGCAACAGCGCCTATGCCGAAAAACTTCTGGTTGAGGCTTTTGGCGAGCCGGCTGGAAAGCAGCTTTTTGAGCGCGTGATGCGCCCTTCCGATCTCGATCCCACCGATCCGGACATCCTCGAAAAGGCGGACTCCCACCAACTGGCCAAATTGCTGGAAAACGAAAGCCCGCAAGTCATCGCCTTGGTTGTCGCCCACCTCAGTTCAGGACTCGCGTCACAAGTCTTGAATTTGTTCCCCGAGAAGCTGAAGACGCAAGTCGTCGAACGCATGGCCCGCATGCGAGCTTTTCCCTCCGAAGTCGTGAAGCGCACGCTGGCGACGGTGAGCAAAAAAGTGGCGGTGGCCAGCAACCTTCAGCAGGTTAACTTCGGCGGAATCAACGTGGTGGCCAAGCTTCTGAAATCGATGGATCCCGCGTCCAGCAGAGGCATTCTCGAATCCATTAAGGCCTCAGATCCTGACCTGCTGTCGAGCATCAGCGCGTTGATGTTCACATTTGAGGACCTCAAAGATGTGACAGAGGCCGGCATCCGCGAGCTGATCGGGCGCGCGGATAAGAAGACCCTTTCTCTGGCTTTGAAAGGCGCGCATCCCGATATTCAGGCCCATATCTTCAAATGCATGTCTTCGCGCGCCGTCGAAATGCTGAAGGAAGATATGGAAGCTCTGGGGCCGGTCCGGCTGCGCGATGTGACTCAGGCCCAGCAGGAAATCACCCGCATGGCCCATGAACTTGAAGATGAGGGGAAATTGATGAGGAAAAGCGCCGACAGCAATGACACCATCCTTTAACGCCAATCCGCTCTTTGAAGACGACGGGGCTCCGAAAGAGGTTCAGCCCTACGTCTTTCCGCCTATCCCCGAGATGAAGGATGCGCAACGGGGAACATCCGCAGGCCGCGAGAACGCCGCCTGGAACGCTCCCGATCGCCCGCAAAACAACTCCACACCGTCCAGGGCCCAAGCCGTCTTCACACTCGAACAGACGCAGGCGCTCGAAAAGCAGGCCCTGGAGCGCGGCGCTCAGGAAGGAGAACGCCGGGCCCGCGAGGAAATGGAGAAATTGCGTGAGGCGGAGCGCGCCCGCCTTACGCAGGCGCTGGATGAATTTGCTCACGAGCGCTCACAATACTTCCAGCAGGTTGAAAGCGAAGTGGTGAGCCTGGCGCTTTCCATTGCCCGGAAAATCCTCTATCGCGAGGCTCAGATTGATCCTCTGTTCCTTGCCGGCGCGGTGCGCGTGAGCCTTGAAAAAATTGCCGCAGGCACTCGCGTTCAACTTAGAGTCCATCCCTCCCAGGTCGACAGTTGGAAAGAGTTCCTGGCCAGGGAAATCCGGATCGATCCTATGCCTGAGGTGGTGGCAGACAGTTCCTTAAACCCCGTGGATTGCATCCTGGAAACGGACCTGGGAAGCGCCAATCTCTCGCTGGAGGCGCAGCTTAAGGAAATCGAGAAGGGCTTCCTCGACCTTCTCGCCGCTCGTCCCAATAAGTCCTGAAAGGCATCGCTCTTGATGCGCCCTCATGAGTGCCCGATTATGGCAGGATCACACCTTCTCGATTCTTACTTTCGCCAGCTTGAAAGTCACCCGACGCACCGCTGGTGGGGTCGCGTGAAGAAATCGGTGGGATATCTCATCGAGTCCGAAGGGCCTGTTTGCTCGGTGGGGGAGTGCTGCGAAATCATCGATCGCTCCGGCGCCGCCTATCCGGGGGAAATCGTCGGTTTCAACGGATCAAGCGTCCTTTCCATGCCGCTGGACCGCCCGGGAGGCATCGGATACGGAGATCGAATCGCCACCTGGGGCGAGCGGCCTTCCATCCGTGTAGGGAATGAAATGCTGGGCCGGGTGATCAGCGCCACGGGCGAAGCCCTTGATTCCCTCCCTGCTTATCGCGCTCAGGACAAATGGCCGCTCCATTTCACGCCGCCTCAGCCGCTTAAGCGCGAACCCATCCGGGAACCGATTGGATGCGGCATTCGGGCCATCGATGGATTCCTCACTTGCGGGCGCGGCCAGCGGGTGGGAATCTTTGGAGGCAGCGGCGTGGGCAAAAGTACGCTGATCGGCATGATGGCCCGCGGCAGTTCCGCCGATCTCACCGTCCTCGCCCTGGTCGGCGAGCGCGGGCGCGAGGTGCGCGAATATCTGGAGAAGGCGATCGGCGAAGAGGGATTGCGCCGCTCGGTGGTGGTCGTTTCCACCTCAGACCAATCTCCGCTTCTCCGCATCCGCGCAGCGCTTGCCGCCTGTTCGGTGGCGGAATATTTCTGTTCGCGCGGCAAGCACGTTCTGCTGGTGGTTGATTCCATCACCCGCGTTGCTATGGCGCAACGCGAAATTGGGCTGGCGGCCGGCGAGCCTCCCACGGCGCGCGGCTATACGCCCTCGGTCTTTACGCTTCTGGCTCGGCTCATCGAGCGCGCCGGACACTTTGGCAATGGCAGCATCACGGCGTTCTATACTGTGCTGATGGAAGGCGACGATCAGCAAGACCCCCTGGTGGATGCCGTCCGCGCCCTGCTGGATGGCCACGTGGTTCTGGACCGCAAATTGACCAACCGCAATCACTACCCTCCCATCTCCGTTCTCGATAGCATCAGCCGGCTGATGACGGCCGTGACCAAGCCCGAAGTCCGCCAGAAAGTCGGACGGCTGCGCAGGCTTC
>DATGKJ010000215.1:0-3676 GCA_035294685.1 Terriglobia bacterium
AAGCCGCTTCAGGGAGTTCTTTTCGCGGCTGAGCTGGTCGTAGCGCTGGGATTCCTGCTGAATCTGATTGGCAATCTGCTGAATGTTGAGGGGCAGGCGGTGAACGCTGACGACTGCGCCCAGGTTATTTCCACTTGCGTCCTCAACTCGCTGCACGGCTAAAAATAGTTCCGAATCTGCGGAGCGCATGCTGGTGGTGAGGCCGTCGGGGGGAATCTTTCCGGCAGTGAGGGCAGGGAAGGCGCGCTGGATCTCTTCAATGGATGGCTCAGGCTCGCCAGCCCGGGCGAGCAAATGTCCGGAAGGATCGAGGCACAGCACCGACTCCAGTCCAAGGGCTTCGTTCAGATGCCGCAGATGTCTGGCAAGGCTCGCCCGATTGCCGGCTTCCATATCGTTCTGGAGCCGAACGAGCCCCGCAAGATGTTCAGAACTCTCGAGGGCCGCCTGCTGGGATTGGCGGGAAAGTTCCTCAGTGATTTCGGCGGCATCCCGGCGCACCGTATCAAAAGGAATGCCAAACCATTTGTCGATGCTGCGATTGATCAATCCGTAGGCAAAGAGGAACAGGAAGCAGACTGGAACCAGCGAAAGTCCCAGAAACGCCACGACCATTTTGGTCTTAAAGCGGGAACCAAGTTGATTCTGCCGGCGCTCGACCAGAAGCTTCAGCAGAATGCGCATCAGAATAAGCGCAAAGATCACAAAGGCGATAAATATGAAGGCGGAAACGGCGGCCAGAAGAAAGGTCTGAAGGGCGTTGCGGGGGTGAATGAAGCTCAGATTGAGCGAAGCCTGGCTCCATCCCAGCAGAAAGAGAACCGGCACAAGAATGAGCAGGAAGATCAGAAACGCGCGATGTGACTTTTGTGATTTCTCATCCATGGCGCGACTTCATGCAGGGGAAGGCTCAATCTGGCATTCCTGCTCCGAAGCGATAAGCGGCTTTTCTCCATTATGGGGAAGATCCCGCTGAGGCAGATATTCCGCGAGCGGGCATTTCCCGCAGTCGGGCGCCTGCTTTTTGCAGTAATGCTTGCCAATTTCAACCAGCAAGGCATGAAACTCATTGAAAAGCTGCGGGTCGCGGGGCAGTTGGCGATGGATCAATTCCTGGGCGGTTGCATAATCGGCGTTTGCCGGGAGCCATCCATGGCGGGAAAGAATCCGCCGCGTGTAGGCGTCGGCGACGAAAAAAGGCTTTCGGCCCGCATAAAGCAGGATGGCATCGACCGTCTCATCCCCCAGCCCCTTCAACTTCATCAGTTCCTGTCGCAGCAATTCTGAAGGGGTCGAGAACAACGAATGAAGCGAGCCTTGATGGCGCTGGTCCAGCCATTTGACGAAATTCGAGATGGTTGCCGCCTTCTGCCGAAAGAAACCTGCCGGGCGCACGTAAATTTCAAGCTCTTCTGGGCTCAATTGGCGAAGTTTTTTCAGCTTGAACAAACCGGCCTTGCGCAGGCGCGCCAGCGCCCGAGCCGCGTTCCGCCACGTTGTATTCTGGGTGAGAATTGCCCCCAGGATCACCTCCATGCGCGTGCGGGCCGGCCACCAACCCTGAGAGCCCAGCGTTTCAAGGAGCGTCTGGTAATAGTGGATGAGCAATGCTCGCCGCCGGTCGGAAGCGGTCTCGGGTACTCCCATATGGGTTAAAGTTATGCTCTCGAAATGACGATGTCAAGATTAGGCAGCCTCGCGCGCAGGCGCTGGAAAGGCTTTCGGGAAGCGGCTGAATTTCTGCGAGGCTCGTTGAAAAAGTTATGTTGACCGAGAATGTATCTTTGAGCGCGCAACCCATGTCGGGCAGGCTGGGTGAGATTCTGCTGAGGGAAAGCCGGATTTCGCTTCAGCAGCTCCAACTTGCGCTTGAACACCAACGGTCGCACGGGGGGAAGCTGGGAGAAGCGCTGGTGAATCTGGGTTTTCTGACTCACGAAAACGTGACAGAAGCGCTCGCTGCGCAGTACGGAATTCCTTCGGTCAAGCTCAGCGAATTTCCGGTTGATCCCGCCGTCGTCAAGCTGATCCCCATGGAGATGGCGACGAAGCATCACGTGCTGCCCCTGGTGAGAACCGGCTCCTCCCTGACGCTTGCCATCAGCGATCCTTCCAATGTTTTCGCCCTGGACGATGTGAAATTCCTCACCGGACTGCATATTGAGCCGGTGCTGGCGTCTGAAACTGAAATCGATCAGGCCATCAAAAATCATTACGGCACGGCTGAAGATGTCGCGCGGAAAAAGGAAATCGACGAACTGGTCAGTTTCCTGGACGAGGGCACAGCCGAAAGCGTGGAGCTGGATGAAGACGCGGAAGGCACGCTGAACCTGGCGGACCTTGAAAGAGCCGCTGAGGAAGCGCCCGTCATCCGCCTGGTGAACTACATTCTGATGGATGCGGTAAAACGGGGCGCAAGCGACATTCACCTGGAGCCTTATGAAAAGGACTATCGCGTCCGTTACCGCATTGATGGCCTGCTGCAATCCATCATGAATCCGCCGCTCAAGCTCAGAGATGCCATCATCAGCCGCATCAAGATCATGGCCCGGCTTGACATTGCAGAAAAGCGGTTGCCGCAGGATGGGCGCATCATGCTGAAGTTGATGCACCATGGCAAGAGAAAGCAGCTCGACCTGCGCGTTTCTGTGCTGCCGACCCTGCACGGCGAAAAGATCGTCATGCGCCTGCTCGATAAGGAAAATCTGAGACTCGACATGACAAAACTCGGCTTTGAGCCTGAGTCGCTGGAAAAGTTTCAGAAGGCTATCTTCAAACCCTACGGCATGGTGCTGGTAACCGGGCCTACGGGGAGCGGCAAGACCAATACGCTTTATTCTTCCATCGCCCAGCTTAATAAAGAAGACACCAATATCATGACCGCCGAAGACCCGGTGGAGTTTCAGTTGCCCGGAATCAATCAGGTTCAGATGAAGGAGCAAATCGGTCTGAATTTCGCCGCCGCCTTGAGGTCTTTCCTGCGCCAGGATCCCAATATTATTCTCGTCGGCGAAATCCGCGATTTTGAGACAGCGGAAATTGCGATCAAAGCGGCGCTCACGGGCCACTTGGTGCTTTCCACTTTGCACACGAACGATGCGCCTTCAACGATCTCCCGTCTGATGAATATGGGCATTGAACCTTTTCTGGTGGCAACTTCGGTTCACCTCATTTGCGCGCAACGCCTGGTGCGCCGCATCTGCTCAGATTGCAAGATTCCAGACCCGGCGAGTCCGCAGGTTCTGATCGATGCGGGTTTTACGCCTGAAGAGGCCCGGACCGTGACGCCCTATAAGGGAAAAGGCTGCAATACGTGCGGCGGGCGAGGCTACAAAGGGCGCGTGGGCCTTTATGAAGTGATGGAAATCACCGACGAAATTCGTGATCTCATCCTGGTGGGAGCTTCCGCGCTCGAATTAAAGAGAAAAGCCATCGAGCAGGGAATGATTACGTTGCGTCGCAGCGGGTTGATCAAAGTCAAGTCGGGCATGACGACGCTTGAGGAAGTGATCCGGGAGACCGTGCTTTAGGGAGAATTGATCTGTTATGCAGCTTCCAACTCTGAGTGATTTGCTGAAGCGGCTGGTGGAGACGGGAGGTTCTGACCTTCACATCACCACGAATTCCCCTCCGCGCATTCGCATCCATGGTGAGTTAAAGCCTCTGGATGACCTTC
>DATGKJ010000216.1:0-15881 GCA_035294685.1 Terriglobia bacterium
AAACACAGAATCAAAGCCAACTGAACGCATTTATCGGCGCAATGAACCAGGTGAATGCCTTGTTCAATGAAACTCAGGGAGCGGGCCTGCAAAGCGCCATCAGCCAATTCTTTAACAGCTTTCAGGAACTCTCGACCAATCCAACCAGCACGGTGATGCGGCAGGCCGTCCTGAACGCCGGCCAGAACCTTTCCATCGCATTCAACCAGGCCTCTAACGCGCTGACCCAAATCAGGGGCAGTCTGGACCAATCGGTGAATCAAGTTGTGGGACAAATCAACGGCCTGACCTCCCAGATCGCAACCCTCGACAACCAGATCGGAACCGTAGCCAGCACTCAATCCGGAAATCAGCTTCAGGACCAGAGAAATCAGCTTATCAACCAACTTTCGGCGCTGATTGGAGTCTCTGTCATCAATGTGAACAGTGGGTCTTTGACCATTACCACCGCCAATGGAGCGCCGCTCGTGGTCGGAAATCAGAGCTACGCGCTGACCACCCAGCCGGACCCGGCTACCGGATCAGAGCAGGTTTACGATCAGGGATCCAACATCACAACGGGAATTCAGGGCGGGCAACTCGGCGGAGTGATGGAAGCTCGGGACCAGGGCGTGATCCCGGCTCAATCCCAACTGGATAACCTGGCCGCCAGCATCATGCAGGCCGTTAATACGCAGCACCAACAGGGATACGACCTGTCGGGCGCCGCCGGCGGTCAGTTTTTTGCCCCGTTCACCCCCACTCAGCCGGGCACGAATGACGGCGCTGCCGCTCAGATGGCCGTGGCCATCACAGATCCCACCAAGATTGCCGCCAGTTCCAGCGCCTCTTCACCGGGAGACAACGGTAATGCGCTGGCTCTGACCGCCGTCCAAAACCAGCCGATCATCAACAACCAAACGGCAGGGGCTTTCTATGCGGGCTTCATCGGCGGCCTGGGAGACGAGGTCTCAAACGCAACAAATCAGCAACAGACCTCCAATCTCATTCTTCAACAACTCCAGAATCAACGCGCCAACGTCTCCGGCGTGTCGATGGATGAGGAGGCGGCAAACCTGGTGAAATACCAACTCGCCTATGAAGCCTCAGCGCGAGTGATCGCCACGGTTGACGCTCTGGACCAAACAACGATGAACCTTGTGAACGGAGGCTAACGTGGGCATCCGCCTGGTATTCGATCCTTATAACACGCTGCTCCAGGATATCACCCAGGACCGCCAGCGCTTTAATAACGCGCTCCAGCAAGTAGCCAGCAGCCAGCAGCTTAATTCGCTTTCAGATAATCCTGCCCAAGCTCAGTCCTACGTAGAGGGTAAGTTTGAAGCTGGGAGCTTGGATCAATTCACGCAGAACATCTCTGGAATACAAGGTCCGCTTCAAGCAGCGGATTCCGCCCTGAATGCAGTTGGCGAAGCGCTGACCAGCGCCATTTCACTTGCCACCCAGGGGGGCAGCCCCACGCTCTCCCCGTCAGATCGGCAGGCTTTAGCCGCTCAGGCCAATAACTTGCAGCAGGAAATTCTGGGCCTCGCCAACAGTGATTTTCAAGGCGCGTATCTCTTCGGCGGGACGGATTCCACGACGGCGCCTTACGTCCAGAACGGTGGGAGCGTGAATTACATAGGAAACAACAACTCGAATCAGGTTGAGATCGCGCAGGGCATCTTCGTGAAGACGAATCTACCGGGGAGCGCCGTTTTTAATGCCCCCGGAGCTGATGTCTTTCAGGCTTTACAGGATCTATCCTCGGCGCTTCAAAGCGGATCGTCCTCCGCAATCTCCACCGCCACATCAGAGCTCAATAAGGCCTTCAGTAATGTCAGCGTCCAGCGGACTTATTACGGCTTTGCCCTCTCCCAGCTTCAGACAACTTCCAAAATCCTGACTTCTGAGAGCACCCAGCTTACGGAACAGCAAAACACTTTGATTGCCGCCGATCCCGCGCAGGCTATTACGGCCATGAATCAGGCTCAGACCACGCTGGATGCAGCCTTGGCCTCCGCAGGCAGAATCTCACAAGACAGCCTTCTGAACTATCTGCCGACGCCTTAATCAGCAAGCTGACAGCGTTCTCTTCAGCATCAAAAGCCCGGCCTTAAATGCGTCTCAAAAGGCGCGCGCTCCTCATTGAGTCCCTTTCAGCGCTTCAATCCAATCTGCAATCGCGCGGAGTTGGATGCTTCCGGCGCGAAGTTCCTCCCGGCGCTCATTCAAACCGGATTCAAGTTTCTGAATCAAATCTTTTATCTGTCGAATGTTCTCCTGATACTCCTTCCTCTGCGCCCGCCAATCCGAATCGGAATCGGGCGGGGAGCCCTCCAGCAGTTGCTTACCCTGGCCGATCAGATCCGACAAAATCCGGACCTCCTCCAGCCCCAGAATTTTTTCCGGCGGCCCTGTGGCGCGCTGATTCGCGCGTTGAAGAATCTCGGCTAATTGGATATTGAGCGCTTCAAGACGCCTAGCAGCCGTGTTGACCATCGAAAGTAATCCCTTCTGCGGTTCGCCGTCATATTTTCTCATAAACCCACCTCTAGTGCGTTAAAAGCCTGCTACGATATTGACCGCCCCAAATTTTCGAGTGGAAATGAGCTCATGAGCGAATCCTATATCCTTGCTCTCGATCAAGGCACCACCAGTTCCCGCGCCTTGCTGATAAATCGTGCCGGAGATGTCGTCGAATCCGCCAGCCGCGAATTCAGGCAATACTATCCGCAGCCTGCATGGGTGGAGCACGACGCTGAAGAAATCTGGCAGTCGCAGTGGAGCGTCGCAAAGGAGGTGTTAAAGAAAGCCGGCGTCGCGCCGCAACAGGTGGCGGCCATCGGCATCACCAACCAGCGCGAGACGGTGGTGTTGTGGGATCGAGAGACCTCAAAGCCTCTCTATCACGCCATCGTGTGGCAGTGCCGCCGCACCGCGCCGGATTGTGACCGCATTCGACGTGAAGGTTATGATCGTATCTTGCGCGAAAAGACCGGACTGGTCGTCGATGCGTATTTCTCGGCTACCAAAATCGCCTGGCTGCTTGAAAACGTGCCGGACGCGAGAAGACTGGCTGAGCAGGGGAAACTTGCCTGTGGAACGGTTGATAGCTGGCTCATCTGGAAACTCACGCGAGGGCACGTCCACGCGACCGATGTCTCAAATGCTTCGCGCACCTTGCTTTTCAATATCCGCTCGCTTGCCTGGGATGATGAAATACTCAGCTACTTCCGCATTCCGGCATCTCTGTTGCCCGAGGTCCGGCCATCGAGCGGCGTTCTGGGGGAAACCGATCTCTTGGGAGGACCGCGTCGTATTCCGATTGCCGGCGTGGCCGGTGACCAGCAGGCTTCCCTCTTCGGCCACCGTTGCTTCAAGCCCGGCGATGTGAAAAACACCTACGGAACGGGATGTTTTCTTCTGATGAACACCGGATCGCGAATTCCAACCTCGCAAACGGGTCTTGTTTCCACTGTGGCTTGGCAGCGCGATGGCAATGTTTCTTACGCTCTCGAAGGCAGCATCTTCATTGCAGGAGCCGCCGTTCAATGGCTGCGTGACGAACTGCAAATTATTCGCGCCGCAGCCGACACGGAAGCGATGGCGCTGGCGACACCCGATGCGGGCGGGGTTTATTTCGTTCCGGCTTTTGTGGGCCTGGGCGCGCCTTACTGGGATGCCTATGCGCGGGGCGCCATTGTGGGTCTCACGCGCGGAAGCAATCGCAACCATCTGGCGCGCGCGGCGCTGGAATCGATGGCTTATCAGACGCGCGATGTTGTCGATTGCATGATCCATGATTCGGGCCTGAGACCCGAAGTGTTGCGGGTGGATGGAGGCGCGGCGCGGAACAATTTTCTGTGCCAGTTTCAGGCCGACATCCTGGGAATCCCAGTGGAACGCGCCGCCGTCACGGAATCGACTGCCTTGGGCGCAGCGTATCTGGCGGGGCTTGCGACAGGATTTTGGAAAGATGAGCGGGAAGCCATGGCCACCCAGTCCCAATCTGAAGCGAACAGAACACGCTTTGAGCCAAAACTGAGTGTTGCTCTTCGGGAAGAGCTTTACGCCGGCTGGCAAAGGGCCGTGGAGCGCGCCAAAAGTTGGGCTACATGAGAACCGCTTCGGCGTCTCAAGTCAATAACGCAATCTTATTGTGACGCGCCGGGAGAGCCCGTTGAGGTTGTGGGCCCAGTCGGGCTGTTAAACGTTCCCGGCGGCAAGTTGACCGTAACGTCCTCATCCAGTCGCATTCCGATGAGCGACCCGGCCAGCAAAGTCGCCTGCTTGCCTTTGGGGATCAGGATTGCCGCCAAACCGCTTGCTACTCCTACAGCAATTCCAGGGCCAAGGCCGCCGGCCACCGCTGCGGCCGAGGTCGGAGCGGCAAACATTGCAAGCTGCTTCTTGTGCGAAGGACCTCCGCCCTTGAGGTCACCTTCCGGGCCTACGTTTTCGCTTCCATTTTCTGCGCTGGAAAAGACTTCCGTCAGCGACCCCAGTATAGCGACCTTCTCACCGTTGGGCATAGTGATGTTGTCAAACTGGATCGCCAGATAACCGCCCTTTCCGCGATGCCCGGCCTGCTTCACTTCCGAAATGTGCCCGTCAACCCGCACTCCCTTGCGAAGCACGGTGATATCCTCCACGTTCACAGGCTCAATAAGCGTGGTGATAATGCGATCCCCTACGCGCGCGGTCTTGGAATTGATCGAGGTGTGCAATTGCAGCTTGAATTCCGTGCCTTCGGGAATCGTAATCGCATTCAGATCGTTCTGCAGAGCCTGCTGATCCGAAGCGCTCTGCGCCTCCTGAGCATACGCCCATCCGGCGCCTCCTGAAATCATGAGGCTCGCCATGAGAAAGATTAAAAAACGTCTCATGCAGTCAACTCCTTCTCAAGAAGCTTTCTATCGGAGGTTGATCCCGCCTTCGTCAACATCCCCTATTTCATCACCAAAGCCGCGCCCACGTCAAAGAGAAAAATCGAGTTGCTGGATCGTTGTGGCCGGTCATCCGCGCGGTGTTGGCAAGAGCGTCAATGCGACCCGCTTTTACATTTCTCGCCTCGATGCCCTACAATGACTTGCTGAATGCTGTTGGCTAACTGGCGAGCGCACAGGCACCATTGCGCGATACGCCCCCTTGACCTTTCGATATGGAACCCATTCGTGTCCGCTTTGCGCCCTCGCCCACTGGCTATCTTCATGTGGGCGGCGCGCGCACAGCGCTTTATAATTGGCTATTTGCCCGCCGCGAACGCGGCGTCTTCGTGCTTCGCATTGAAGATACAGACGTGGACCGCTCGCGGCCTGAACTGGCGCAGGCGATCCTCGACAGCCTGAAATGGCTCGGACTCCACTGGGATGAAGGTCCTTATTTTCAGTCCCAGCGCCTCGACCGCTATCGCGCGGTGGCTGCACAGTTGGAGGCCGTTGGAGCCGCCTACGCCTGCTTCTGCTCTGCCGATGAACTGCAACGGAAGCGCGAAACAGCCGCAGCCGGGCATCGCGCCTGGAAATACGACGGCCATTGCCGGAACCTTTCAGATGCCGACCGCGCCCGCCAGCGCGCCGAAGGCCGCGCTTCCGCTTTGCGATTTCGCGTGCCGGAGAGCGGCGCAACAAGCTTCGATGACCAGGTCTTTGGCCCGATCAAACTGGCCCACAGCGATCTCGAGGACTTTGTCCTGCTGCGCTCGGACGGCAACCCCACCTATCATCTCAGCGTCGTCGTGGACGATCTGGATATGAAGATCACGCATGTGATCCGCGGGGCCGATCATATTTCCAATACGCCGAAACAAATCCTGCTCTTTCAGGCGCTCGGCGCTGGCGTTCCGAATTTTGCTCATCTGCCCCTCATTCTGGGACCTGACCGCCAGCGGCTTTCCAAGCGCCACGGAGCAACCTCTGTCGGCGCGTATCGGGAGCAGGGTATTCTTCCTGAAGCGCTTGTGAATTTCCTCGCGCTTCTGGGCTGGACCCCTCCCAACCAGAAAGAGTTGCTCTCGCTTGAAGAGATGGTGGAAACGTTCTCGATTAAGGCAGTATCAAAATCCAATGCGGTCTTTGATACGGAAAAGCTCGCCTGGATGAACAGCGAGCATCTTCGTCATCTGCCGTTGTCGAGACTTCTTCCTTTAGTTCGGAACGAGCTTGAACCCGCGGGCCTTTGGCAGACTGCTTTTGCGGATAAGGAGCGCGAGAAGTTTGAGAAATCCGTGGCGTTGCTTCAGTCACGCGCGCGCAGCCTGAAGGACTTTTCCGGCTTCGGACGGGCGTTCTTCAGCGATCACTTTGAATATGATCCGGAAGCCGTGAAGAAATTCTGGAAAGACCCTGCTTTGGCCGATCTGCTCGAAGTGTTCGCCCAACGGCTGGCGCAACTTTCGCCCTTTGATTTGGAATCCACGGAAAAGTGTCTTCGTTCGCTGGCAGAAGAAAAAGGAGTGAAAGCAGGAGTGCTGATCAACGGCACGCGGGTGGCGCTGACAGGCCAAGCCGTTGCCCCGGGGCTATTTGAGGTGATGACGACGCTCGGCCAGGAAGCTGTCGTAAACCGCCTTCACCGCGCCGCGCAATTTTTGAGTCAACCTGCCGCCCAACGCTCAACAAGCCCTGTGGATACCCACTAGCTTGATTGTTCCCAATATATGGCTGTTGGGGGCTTGCGGCGCGCGCCCCATCCGCTTTGGGCAGACACCGTCCGTCCTAGGCATGACGGGCGGATTGAAACAGCGCAAAGACGGCGCCTTCCGGGTCTGCGATCACCGCCATGCGGCCTACGCCTTCGTGCGTGGTCGGAGGCAGATGAATTTTAGCGCCGCGGTGCTCGGCCCTGTTAGCAACCGCGTCGCAATCGGAGACCGCGAAATAAATCAGCCAGCGCGGCGGAACCTTCCGGTCCCGTCGCTCCGACAATGGAAACCCACCTATATAACTTTCGCCATTTACAATGTGAAGATACCGGGTGGGGTCTCTCTCATCCGCCACTGCCTTCCAGCCGAATAAGTCGGAATAGAACTGGCTGGCGCGCGCTGGGTCCGGCGTGCTCAACTCCGCCCAGCAAAGCGTGCCATCCACGCCCGTGATCTCCGTGCCGATGTTTTTCTTCGCTTGCCAGACGGAGAAAACACCTCCCAACGGGTCCTGGAACGTCGCCATCCGGCCAGAATCCGACATATCGAAGGGCGGCGCGATGACTTTACCCCCAAGCTGGCTCACCCGATTTGCAGCCTCATCCGCGTTCTCTACGGCGACATACACCATCCAGTGGGGCGTCTCACCTTTCGACCGCTGCTCAGGCCGCAAAGGATATGCAGCAGCCACCGCCCGGCCCTCGAGTTGATAAATCGAAACGAAGCTTTCCGGGCCAATCGGAACATTCTTGATGTGCCAGCCAAAGACCGAATGATAGAAGTTGTCAGCGGCCTCGATGTCTGTTGTGCCCAGATCGATCCAGCAAAATGCGCCCGGCGAATGCTTTTCAATGTAAGGCATGAAAAGAATATTACACCAACCACAATCAGCAAAAAAGCGGCAATTGCGGATGCTCTTCGAGAACGCGGTTTACAACACTCGAAGCCGAACGATAGAATAAAAGGGCGTCTAATTACGGCCAGGCCAGAACAGCGGCGTTCAGAAAGCCAAGAAGTTCGTATCCAGAGAAGAAGAGTGACGGCTCCCGTCTTTCGACACATTTATGGCTGAAGTTGCAGTCATTTATCCGGGATCCTTTGATCCCATCACGAATGGTCATCTGGACCTTATCCGGCGGGGAAGTCAGCTTTTCGATCACCTGGTGGTGGCGATCCTGACGAACCTGGAAAAGGAACCGCTTTTCACCGTCGATGAGCGCATCGACATGTTGCAACGCGCAACCGAGGACATTGCAAACGTCTCCGTGGATACTTTCAGCGGACTTCTGGTGGATTACGCCCGCCAGAAGCAGGCGCGCGCCATTCTGCGCGGCATTCGCGCCTTCTCCGATTACGAGTACGAACTCCAGATGGCGTTGATGAATCGCAAACTTGAACCTAAGCTCGAAACGGTTTTCATGATGCCCGGAGAGTCTTTCGCCTACATCAGCTCACGATTGGTGAAGGAAATTGTTCACCACGGAGGGCCCGTGAAAGGCCTTGTTCCGCCGCTGGTGGAGGAAAGGTTGAAGCAGAAATTTCCGGCGCGCGCCGCACAAATGCGATAGCAGAAAAGTCAGGCTCAAACCTTCTGGCGTCAACCACCTCTTACTCCCCTCCTTATCCAGGGGAGAGGTTGTGAAACAGATTTTATTTAACAAGCGAGGTTAATCGTCATGCAATTTTCTGAAGCCGTTAACAGGATCTCCGTCTCCCCTACGTTCGCGGTCGTCCAGAAAGCGACCAAGCTGAAGGCCAGCGGGATCGACGTGGTGGATTTTGGAGCGGGCGAACCCGACTTCCCCACGCCCGAAAACATCAAGCAGGCAGCCATCCGCGCGGTGGAGCAGAATTTCACCAAATATACGCCCACCGGTGGGATTGCAGAGCTGAAGCAGGCGATTGTCGAACGCCACGCCAGGGATTTCGGGTCCAACTATCAACCTGAAGAATGCCTTGTGACCGTTGGCGGCAAGCAGGCCATTTTTGAGGCGGTGGCGGCTGTCATCAATCCTGGAGACGAGGTGATTCTGCCCGCGCCCTATTGGGTCTCCTTTCTGGATATTGTCAATTACGCGGGCGGCCGGGTGGTGACGCTTGAAACCCGCGAAGATGAGGGCTTCGCACTGCGCGCGGAGGCGGTGGAGAAATTGGTCACGCCCAAGACACGCATCCTGGTTGTGAATTCGCCGAACAATCCAACGGGGGCCGTTGTACCGCCCGAGGAAATGCAAAAGCTGCTGGCGTTGGCGGAGCGGCGCAACTTCCTGCTGATGTCGGATGAGTGCTACTGCCACTTCCTCTACGAAGGGCGCAAGCCTTTCTCGCTGGGCGCGTCGAAAAACCGCGAGAATCTGCTGATTGTGGGATCGCTTTCCAAGACCTATTCCATGACCGGCTGGCGGGTGGGCTACGCGCTGGGCGCATCATCCCTGCTGGGCGCCATGCTCAAACTGCAAAGTCATTCCACGTCGAACCCAACTTCCATTGCGCAGAAGGCTGCGGTCGAAGCGCTCCGGGGGCCGCAGGAGTCCGTGCAAACGATGCTTGCCGAATACGCGCGGCGGCGAGAAAAGATCGTCGCCGGACTGCGGGCCATTCCGGGCATCGAGTGCGTCAAGCCGGAGGGTGCATTCTACGTTTATCCGAATGTGGGCGGCGCGTTGGAAAAGGCGGGCATGGAGGATGCCACAGCGTTCGCCGAAAGGCTGCTCGAAGAAGTGCATGTGGCGCTGGTTCCAGGTCCCGCATTTGGCACGCGCGAGCACGTGCGCATCTCCTATGCCACATCCCAGGAGCAGATTGATGAAGGGCTGCGAAGGCTGAACCAATTCGTTTCGCAACTCCGTCCCGCTTATGCCCAAGCTCGATAGCCCGCTCCAGCTTTCTCCTGTCTTCAAACCCAAAATCTGGGGGCGGCGCAGCTTGGCGCCGCTCTACCCAGATCAGTGGACCACGCGCCGAGGGCGCACCGTCAGCATTCGCTATCCCCAGCGCAAGGGCCTCGAAGAGGAGCGCATCGGCGAAGTCTGGCTGACCGATGATGAGGCTGTCTTCACGAACGGCGCGCTGGCGGGAATGAATCTGGCCCAGGCTTGCAAGCGCTGCGGTCCGGAGCTTTGCGGCGAAGGCGTTGCCGATGGCCGGTTCCCGATTCTGGCCAAATTCCTCTTTACCAGCGACTGGCTCTCTGTTCAGGTGCATCCCGATGATGATTATGCGCGCCAGCATGAAAACGGAAGCCTGGGCAAGTGCGAAATGTGGTACATGATCCATACGGAGCCGAAAGCTGAAATACTGCTTGGCCTGAAGCCGGGCACAACTCTTCAGGAACTGGGAGCGGCCATCGACCAGAACCGTTGCTCTCAGTTGCTTCAGCGGTTTTCGCCCCATCCTGAGGAAGCCATTTTCGTACCGCCCGGAACGGTTCACGCTCTGGGCCCAGGCTTGACCCTCTTTGAGGCAGAAGAGAATTCTGATATCACTTATCGCCTGGATGATTTTGGCCGCAAGGGGCAAGGCGGTAAGCCGCGTCCCCTGCACCGCGAAAAGGCTCTCGAAACAACGCGACCCCAGCAGCCGCCTCTGCGTGACCTGCCCCAGCTCAAATTGCAGGAACCGTATGGCGCTCGAAGATTTCTCCTGGCCTGCCCATTCTTTGCCGTGGAGGAACTCACCCTGACAAAAATCGCGGCATTTACCGGACCGCGCGCGCGGGTGGAGGCCTTTACGGTGCTATCAGGTGAGGGCCGCGTCGAGACATCTTCCGGCTGGTACGCCTACCGGACAGGCGATGTCTGGCTCATTCCGCCGGCAACTCCAACATATCGCCTTGTGCCTGAAATCTCTGGTCGGCTGCTGAAATTTTACGTTCCGAACCTTGAAGCGGATTTTCGCAAGCCACTTGCCGCACGCGGAATCAGCAGCGAGGATATCGAAAGAATTGTCTTTGCCTGAAGCAGGCGCGTTCCTTTGCGTCATCCCGATCGAATGATCCGTCAAAATCGCATTTTCGAGCACACTTATGCGGTGGTTCTGGCCGGAGGAAGCGGCACACGCTTCTGGCCGCTGAGCCGCCGCAGGCAGCCCAAGCAGTTGCTTCGCCTCTTTGGGGAAAAGACCCTTCTTGCGCAGACACTAGAGCGAATTGAGCGCCTGATCCCGCCTGAGCGCACCTATATTTTCACGAATCAAGCCATTCAAAACGCTGTGCGGCGGGAAGTCCCCCGAGTTCCTCGCCAACAGATTGTGGCCGAGCCTGCGAGCCGCAATACGGCCCCTGCCCTCGGCCTTGCCGCGTTTGAAATCCTCTCCCGCGATCCGGAAGGTCTCATGGTGGCTCTTCCTTCGGACCATTTGATCGCGAAGCCAGCGCAGTTCAGGCGCGTTCTTCTGGCCGGATGCAAGACAGCCTTCCAGGAAGGCCGCTCTGTGGTGATTGGCCTTAAACCGACGCGGCCTGAAACCGGCTACGGCTATATTCATCGCGGGGAGCTCATTGGCCGCGAGAATGGTCTTGAAATTTTTGCTGTCCGACAGTTCACGGAAAAACCCCCGCTTGCCAAGGCGAAGCGCTACGTTCGCTCTGGAAACTATTTCTGGAACGGCGGCATGTTCATCTGGAAAGCCGCCACGCTGGTTAAAAACCTCCAGCGCTATCAACCCGAAATGGCGCGCAGGCTTGAGCGCCTGGCCGCGGCAGGGGGCATCCGCTCCGAAAAGACTCTTAAACGTCTGTACCCGCAACTCGAAAACATCTCCATCGACTATGCCCTGATGGAAAAAATTCCTGAGGTATACGCAGTTGCGGCCGATATCGGCTGGAGCGACGTGGGGAGTTGGGCGACAGCCTACGAGCTAAGGCCCAAGGATCGGGATGAAAACATAGCCCCTGCGGCCGGCTTCCTATTCGCTTCACGAAGCAATATGATTGTTTCACCGAAGAGGTTCATCGCCGCTGTGGGCGTGGAGGACCTCGTCATTGTGGATACGGAAGATGCGCTTCTGGTTTGCTCGCGCCATCATGCCCAGGATGTGGGGAAAGTAGTCCGGGAATTGGAGCGGCGTAATCTGAAGAGCTTGCTTTAATCGCGGCGCAACAAAGTTCGTATGCCGAACGACATTCAATTCGGAACTGACGGCTGGCGTGGGATCATCGGCGATAGCTTCATTTTTGCGAATGTCCGGCGTGTGGCCGCGGCCGCGGCCTGCTATGTCTTGGCGAAAGGCGAGGCCGAGCGCGGCCTCGTGGTGGGTTATGATACGCGCTTCCTTTCCCCGGAAAGCGCGCGTCTGACTGCGGAGGTGATTGCCAACGCAGGCATTCCGGTGATTCTTGCCGACCGTCCCACACCCACGCCGGCCATCAGCTTTGCCGTCGTTGCGCGCCGAACGGCGGGCGCCATCATGGTGACTGCCAGCCACAATCCCTATCGCTGGAACGGAATCAAGTTTAAGGCTTCCTACGGAGGGTCCGCCGCTCCTGCGATTGTCAAAGAGATCGAAAAACACCTGGCGGATTCGGATCACCTCTCAACCTCAAAATCGCCCTGTCAAAACGCGCGCATCGACACCGTTGATCTGATCAGTCCCTACCTCGAGCGGCTCAAAGCGCTGGTGAATCTGGAGCGCATCCGAAGCTCCGGCCTGCGGTTTGCTATTGATCCGATGTACGGGGCCGCGCGGGGACTCGTCGCCCGACTCTTTACAGAGGCTGGCATTCCCTGCCATGAAATTCACGGCGAGCACAACCCGCTCTTCCCGGGTTTAAGCCCTGAGCCGATCGAGCCGCACGTTGAAGAATTACGGCGCGCCATCGTCGAGAATGAGTGCCATGCCGGCCTGGCAACCGACGGTGACGCGGATCGAGTGGGCGCGGTGGATGTGAGCGGGGCCATGATAGATTCCCATAAAATCTTTTCCATTCTGCTCCGCCACCTGGTTGAAGACCTGGGCCGGCGAGGTGAAGTGGTGCGGACTTTTTCCACGACGAAAATGATCGATAAGATCGCGCAAAAGCACAGCCTGCCTTTGCATGTGACGCCAATCGGTTTCAAATACATCTGCGAACTGATGCTCACGCGCGACATCCTGATAGGCGGCGAAGAAAGCGGCGGCATCGGAATCAAGGGTCACTTGCCGGAACGCGATGGCATTCTGAACTCTCTGCTGCTTGCGGAAGTGATGGCGGAAAAGGGGAAAACGCTCGGCGAACTGGTTGAGGAATTGAATAAGGAATTTGGTCCTCACCACTATGGCCGCGTGGACCTTGAAGTTGAACGGCCCGCCATCCATCGCATCCTGCGCCTGGTGGAAGAACGCCAGATTACCCAAATTGCAGGCCGCAAAGTTACGGCTGTCGAGGACCTTGACGGTTTCAAAATGCTCCTGGGGGATTCCGCCTGGCTGATGGTGCGAGCCTCAGGCACCGAGAATCTGCTGCGCGTCTATGCCGAGGCGCCTTCACCTGGTGAAGTCAGGAAGATGCTGGATGAAATAACGGAGCGAGTATACGGCGAGGCCGCCTTGAAGCAATCCTGATCGACCGAATTCGCCTTCTCGATTCCCTCACGAACTCTGATGAGCTACAGACTTCCGCACCCCTTCCAGAATCCCATTCACAAAATCAACCGAATCCACGGTTGAAAAACGGCGAGCCAGTTCAAGGGCCTCATTAATGACCACGGCCGGGGGATTTTCAGGCACGTGAAAAAGCTCGTAGAGCGCCAGGCGAAGAATGTTGCGATCCACGGCGGCCATGCGCTCCAGTCGCCAGTGCTGCGCCTGAGATCGCACCAGCGAATCAAGGGTCGGCGCTTCCCCTACCGCGCCTTCAAACAGCGAGCGGGCAAACCTCTCAGTTTCTGCATCCAACTGGCGCGGCGCAAGGAAATTCGCAATCACCTGCTCCGGGGAATGCTGGCCCAGATCCCATTGAAAGAGCATCTGTAAGGCGAGTTCCCGGGCTTTTCTTCTGGAAGGCATCGGTGTGGTTCAGTAAGATTTTGAAATAGCCGGCGGGCCATTTTGCAAACCATCGGAAGCCACGGCTATTTTCCGACAAATTTTGAGGGACGCTTCTCCAGAAACGCGCGCGTTCCCTCCTTCATATCTTCCGTAGCGCAACACAAGCCAAATAATTCGGCTTCCAGGAATTCACCTTCGCGCTGGCTCATTTCCAGGCCATGATTGACCGCCTCGATGGAAAGGTTCACCGCCAGCGGAGCATTGGCCATGATTTTGCGCGCCAACGCCTCGGCGGTAGCTATCAGGTCCTTTTTCGGAACCACGCAGTTCACCAGACCCATGCGAAACGCTTCCTGCGCCGTGATCGGCTCTCCGGTAAGGATCATCTCAAGCGCCCTTCCCTTCCCCACCAGCCGGGGAAGCCGCTGCGTGCCTCCATAGCCGGGGATAATTCCAATCTTTACCTCCGGCTGTCCGAAGCGGGCATCTTCAGAAGCTACGCGCAAAGTGCATGCCATGGCGAGTTCGCAGCCTCCGCCCAGGGCGTAGCCGTGAATCGCCGCAATGACAGGCTTTCCCAGATTTTCGATCAGATCAGCCAGTTCCTGACCACGCCTTGAAGCCTCCTTGCCGCGCTGGGAATCCAGAAGGGAAAGCTCCCCGATATCTGCGCCAGCGACAAAGGCTCGCTCTCCTGCCCCCTGCAGGATCACGGCTCGCACTTCGTCATTGCTTTGAATCGCCTCAAAGCACGTTTTAAGCTCCGCCATCACCCCATTGTTCAACGCGTTGAGCTTCTCAGGGCGATGGATTGAAACATAGGCAATTCCTTCACGCTGTTCGTAAAGCAAGGTTTCGTAGCTCATCGTTTTTCAATCTCAGGTTTTCATCTCAGGCTGTCTGGCAGGTTGCTGAACAATTCACCCGGCCTGTCATTCCGAGGAGTCGAAGGCGACGAGGAATCTCGCGTGTCCTGGATTGTCAGAGCGAGATTCCTCGCTTCGCTCGGAATGACAGCATTCGAGATCGTTTTTCAACAACCTGCCAGAGTAATCGCTCACACAGACATCTTGCGGGCGACTACTCTCAGCCGCCGATAATCCACGTGCCACATTCCATCACGAAAAAGATCAGGACGCAGCACGGATTCGACATTCTCAAGGAAGCGCCCCTGCCGTTCGGCGCTAACAACCGCAAGGAATACCCCGGCGAACATCTTAATCCAGTTGCGCATTCCATTCTCACCCTCTTCCAAAGGCGTGAGACGATCAAACAGAACCGCGAACGTCACGTCAAATCCCTGCTTCTCGAGGAGCGCGCTATATTCGCCGATGCTCGGGAAGTACCAGGGGTTCGGATCTTTCTCAGGATTTGCGTTCAGAGCTTCAAGAGAACGGTGAAACGCGTTGACTAATTTCTGCACGTTGCCCTTTCCCCCCAAATTCCGCCACGAATCGCCCGCCTGGCTTGAGCGCCTTCCAGACACAACTAACCACGCGCTCAGCCGGTTGAATCCAGTGCAGCGCCGCATTTGAGAAGACCGCATCCACAGGCTGGCCCAGGCTGAAGTCCCGCGCATCCGCCACTCTGAATTCCAGCGCCGGATAATGTTTGCGCGCTTCTTCAATCATCTCTGCGGAACTGTCAATGCCCATCACCTCGGCGCCACGCGCCGCAATTTGCGCCGTGAGGTGGCCGGTGCCGCAGCCGAGGTCAAGGATACGCTCCTCAGTCTGAGGGTCAAGCAGGTCGATGAGATCAGCGCCCCTCTGCCACACAAAGGAATGCCGGGCGTCGTAAAACTCAGGGTTCCAGGTTGTCACGCCAGCGTCTGACAAAACAATCCTCCTTCTGACTGACGACATGGTTGAGGGTTACAAACTTCAGCGGAATTCCTATTGTAGCGCCGATGCCCCGATCGGCGATATTGTCGCGGCGTTCTGCCCGTGCTGAAGCTATTCAAAAATCAAGACCGGCGATGGGGACACCGCCGCTACAAAAGAAGTTTTCCCACGAGGTCTCTACCCATAAGTTGCAGAGTTTGACAGGGATAATCCGGTTTTGTTAAATTCTCAAAGGCCGCAAAAATTGCGTCCGTCATCCGCTCGCGCTCTCCCCCAGGCGCGCCGTTATCGGGGTTGCCGCCCTGCCTTAAACAGGTGAACGATAGATTTCATGACTGAGCCTCGATACATCCGCAATTTCTGCATCGTGGCCCACATCGACCATGGCAAGTCCACGCTCGCCGACCGCCTGCTGGAGCTGACCGGAGCGCTTTCCAAGCGCGAGA
>DATGKJ010000217.1:0-5051 GCA_035294685.1 Terriglobia bacterium
GATGCTGTCCAGGCTCGGGAATGTATCCAAATCCATATAAGTCCCCTCGTCGAAGTTTGGGACGCCGTCGATGAGGACATTATTTTCCCGATTGCGGTTGCCGTTGAAAGAGACGTTGATGGTATTCGCCACCTGCGCCTGTGTGGGGTTCCAGCCTTTATCGGGCGCAGCGCCTGGAACCAACAGCGTGAGCGCAAGGTAATCCCGCCCGTTAAGGTTCAGGTTCGCGATCTGGCGGCCAGTGATGACCCACGAAAGCTCCGGCGTGTCAGTCTGCACGTGCAAAGGAGTGGCGTGAACGCTAACTTCCTGACTGACAGACCCAACCGCAAGCTGCATATCCACGCGGCGGATTGCGCCCACCTGAAGCACAATCCCCGTCCGAACAAGCTTTCGGAAGCCAGGGGCCTCAGCCGTGACAACGTAAGTTCCGATGGGTATGGAGGCTGCAACGTAAGCGCCCGCTGAGTTGGTTATCAGGTGGCGGGTGAAGCCTTTGGCAGGGTTCTCGATGGTGACCTTCGCTCCCGGTATCACCGCGCCCGAGGTGTCTGTAACAGTCCCGACGATGCTGGTCTCCTGAGCAAAACAAGCGAGCGTCAGACCCAAAAGAATTATGATCAGCAACAGGAACGATCTTTTCATAGTTCCACCGCCTATCAAGAATTAGAGATTGTAGTGACAACGTTCTTTGGAGCGCCGTTATTCCCGCTGGCTCTTTTCGGCGCTGGGGACAGCGCCGCTACAGCCGTCAGAACAACGTTTGTCTCCTTCGACTCTCTTCAAAAAAACTCACTCTCTTCGCCTTCTCCCTGCGGGAGAGAGTGGCGAGCGGGGCGACGCAGCGCATCTGTCCGCAAGCCGTTATGGCAAACCCGCACTGCCGGATCTGTCAAACTTCGACTGCTACCCCGCCAAAGCCCGGGGGACTCCCATGGAATGATGAGGCCCTCCACTTGCTCGGGGCGATGCCCACATTGGTGGTCACCGCAACGCTACACAGGCAACTTTTCAGGCGAATGAGTCAGGTTTTAATGGTCTGTTAAATCGCTCGAAAATCTCCCTGCCCTTACATTCCCTTCTCACAGCTCCTGTGGTATGACGTAATACCTCAATATGGGTGCGTTGTCAAGCTATTTGCGCATTGATCGCCTACTTATTGAGGATTACAAATTATAGTGACGACTTCCTCTGTAGCGCCGGTGTCCCCACCGGCGTCTTTCGGCGCTGAGAGCCTGCCCTGAACGAAGTGAAGGGACAGCGCCGCTACAGCAAATAGTGTCACTATAATTTGTAATCCCCTGTAGCTACTGGGAAGCCCTTCGACAGATCGTCCTGATCCCTTCGCCTGTCATGCTAAATTCTTTTGTCTGTCATTCTGAGCGACAGCGAAAAATCCCGACGGCAGTGATGAGCGAAAAGCGACGAGTCACAAGAGAACAAGAGGCGAGAAAGGGCAAACCGAAACTCGGATTGGTCCTTTGCTCGTCACTCGTCACTCATCACTAACCACTGGTTTTATTGACTCCTCAGGATGACAGGCAAGGGGGGCTTCCGGTCATTTCGGCTCAATGGTCAGTACCGTTAAGGAACGGGCGGGAAAGGTATAATGCAGCGCATTTCCTGATAACCGCACCGTGGTCTTGATAGGTCGGACTCGGTTGGGATGGATTTCATCGTTTTGAGTAAGAAGCGAATCCGCCGTCAGCGTTCGCACCACGGCTTCTTCGGCAGGGTTGAATTCCCGCAAATTGATGGTGGCTGGAATCGCGTGTTGCCAGTCTCGGTTGACTACAAACAAAGCGAGATCGTGACGATGGGAATCCGTAGTGGCAAGCACATCAAGCCAGGGAACGTTTGGGATGTTGGGAATGCGGCGCACGCCCTGCTGGATGTCATATTCTTGCACTATCGTGTGGGTTGAGACCGGCGTATCGCCTGCAAAATTGGAATAGAGCCAGAAAGTCCAATATTGAGGCGTCACAAAGACGCGTCCACGCCGTTTATGGATGCCGGCAAACTCCACCAGGCCCGTCATATCCGAAACGGGGACGAAATCGGCGTGTTTCAGAAGCATATTCATCCATCCTGCGGCCACGAGCGCCCCGCCCAGATTGCTCCATCTGGGATAAAGCGAGTGCTCCGGCGCCCCGAATAACCATTCCGTATAAGCCAGCTTCACGCGACCTTTCGTGACCGGATTGGCGTCGATTTGGGCCTGGAGTGGAGCCAGCGCCCGCCCCACCCCCACCGGCACGGCCAAATCCGCTTTCCAGACGAAATCGCGGCCTGCGCTCTTATCCATTACGCTATCCATACCGACCACAAAATGGGTGGTTAAATAGTGAAGCTTGGGGCCATCCTGATTAATGAGGGCAGCATTCCATTGCCGGTAAAAATCAATATCCGCGCCGGTCGCAAAGATCATCGCACCGGGTGGGATTAGACTCCTGAGGGCATCGTAAAACTGACCATAGCGTTGGGCGTTGCCTTCCGGCGTTTGCCATCCGACATCATCCTGATTCCACAACTCATTGCCAAACTCCCAGGCAGCGACTTCATAAGGCGCCGGATGTCCATTCTGCGCCCTCAGCTTTCCCTCGGGCGTATCCTGCGCGCCGATGCAATATTCCACCCACCTGCGGGCTTCTTCCACCGTGCCGCTGCCCAGGTTCAAACAGATTTGGGGGTACGCTCCCATCAATTCGCAGAACTTCATCAGTTCATCTGTGCCGAAAAGGTTATATTGCGGAATGCCCCAGGCCTCATTCACCATCGTGCGGCGCAAATCGAGCGGCCCGACCCCATCCTCCCAGTGATAGCTGCTGGTGAAATTGCCGCCATAACGCAAAAGCGGGCAGCGGAGGGCCTTGGCGGCGTGGATGATCTCCGGGTCCAAGCCATCCACCGCATCCGCCGGATAAAGGCGGATTTCATCGAGCGATAGCCGGTGATCTCCGTGAATCGAAACCGCAAAATCAACAGGTTCGAGAGGAGCCACAGCATTGGGAGGGAGCGCGAGATGAAAGGTCAGCTTATGCCATCCGGGCGTGCCCGGCACCTCCACCTGGCTTCTCGCGAGAATAGTCTCCGGATGATCGTGCCGCCGAAAGCTCACTTCAAGAGTTTGTGAACCTTCTTCCGAAGCGGCGAAAAGCACGCCGTGGTAGTCTTGTTCGCGCTCAATAGGCAAGTAGACGCTCTGGCGAATGCCCACTTCCTGCCCCGCAAGGCCCATCAGATAGAGATAGCGGCTGGAATTTGCGGCGTGGCCCCAGCGCGGCTCGTAGCGGCGTCCCTCTTTCTCCCAAAGAGGCAGCCAGGGCAGCGGCAAGCCAATATAGCTGGAATGCCTGAAATCGGGAGAAGAAAAACGCTCGTCCAGTGTCGTGAGGCTGGCATCGTAACTTTCCAGGCTGGGATTATCGACGAGTTCAGCCGAGACCCCGCCGAAGATGGATGCGCCAATGTCTTCAAGAAATGTTCCGTAAATCGTGCGCGGAACGCGAAACGAAGCAGGCTTGGAGGCCACGACTTCAATCGTCGCCTCAGCGGAGCTTGACGGAGTATAAGTTGAGACTGTTTGGGCGAAGAGCGGAAATTGCAAGATGAGTATCGTGAGGCAGGATATGAGATGGCGCATGATGAACTCTCATTCTTATAAAATTCTGAAACTCGCGCTTCGGAGGTTGCGCGCAAGCCTGCTGCGGCTGCCCGTGAATAACCACGCTTTGCCTGCGAGCTTGCCAGGAATCCGTGGCAGCGGCTTCGCGCTGCCTATGTGGAGACTCCAATTTTCGCGCGCCTGTTTGGGCTTGCCTGGCAGTTGTCACCACAGCGCGGCAGAGCCGCATTCAAAGCCAAATTTCAAATTCCAGATTTCAGAAAGCAGTGCTCACGAAACAGAACATAGTCCGCATGACAAAAATCTTTGTGGAGCGAGAGGGATTCACAGTTGGCAGTGCAGCAAAGCTTGGCGACTGCAACCAAAGCCAGATTTCAAATTGCAGATTCCAGAAAAACAATTCTCACGGAAGTAAGAGAATACGGCTTGCACAAAAAATCTCAGCGACGCGAGAAGAATTTCAGGACAAGTACTGCCGGGATCGTTTCTCTGTGATCTCTGTGGTGAGTCTCCCTTCTTGCGCCCTGTCAGCGTCCAAAGTGCAAGCTCACCGCCGCAAACTGCTATCATTATCCGCTGTGGGATTTTATAACTCCAGGGCATTGCGCGTCTGACAGAACAATGGTATTAGTAAAAAGAAGCCGTGCGGGGGTAATTCAGCGGTAGAATGCCAGCTTCCCAAGCTGGACGTCGCGGGTTCGATCCCCGTCCCCCGCTCCATAATTTCGATCAGCGCAAGAACGTTTTCAGCGGCGGAATCCAGTCGAATCTATAAGTCGCCAATCGTCATTTCCACTTCGCTTATTGCACTCGGCATTCAGGTCTTCAGTCTCGAAACTTTCCTGCTGATCATCGCTCTTTTCATGCGCTGGAGTGGGCCAGGGGCTCATGGCGTCTACGCTCAGGCGCTGGAAGAACAGGCGAAGGGATCAGCGCGACATCGCTAAAGAGTTTTTCCGCGGCCTGTCACGGCTTGGGCAGACTGACGCGAATCAGCGCCACACCGTGTGCCGGAACTTCCGCCGAGAAACTGCGGTCGAATGACCCCAGGTCTTTGTGCTCCCAAAGGTCTCGCACCTTCGCCGAGCCATAAATTCCGATATCGCTGAAGTTGACTTCCATGACGGCGGCGCCGACGCTGCGGTTAAAGAGGCCCACCACCTGGCTGCCGTCTGACATGGCCTTGGCCCAGACCTCCAGCGGCCCTTCCTGCGTAACGCGATGGCCCTGGACGCCCTTGGGGTCCTGATCCACCGCAATCACTTCGCGGTTGGTCAGAACGTCGAGCGTCTGCTTATTCATGCGCGTCAGATCGTTGCCCGCAAGCAAAGGCGCAGCCAGCATGCACCACAGGCTCATCTGCGTGCGCTCTTCATTGACGTTGGTCAGGCGGCCATTGCCGATTTCAAGCATGTCCGGATCGTTC